>NZ_KB898108.1:0-57055 GCF_000377425.1 Thioalkalivibrio sp. ALE28
CCGTCAATACTGATCCACAACTCGGCCTTGCCGACATCGACCCCGATCCGATGCGTTGCCATCATCACACCTCCCGAGCTAGCTTGGAGTGGTCTGTCGGGGCCTCACCGAACGCTGGCTTGCCATCTATCGTCGGTCCCGAGCCGATCGATTCCTTATCGGCGTTTAAGGTGAGGGGTGGGACGAACTCTCCTACCGTCTGTGCCACAGGCCAGATGCCAGCTTCGTCCCTCCACCCCGACAGACCCTTTCTAGGCCTGCCACGGGTAAACATACAAGCCTGCTTGCAGGCGAAGCCCCTGCCAGAGCCGGACGCGGGCAGGAGCATTCGCCTGCAAGCAGTCTCCTACAGGGGGCGGATCAGGACATCCGGATTCCCGACCGCATCCCCGCCACACACACCGTCATCCCCGCCGCAGCGCGCCGGAGAGCCGGGATCTCCCACCCCGCCACCGGCGCCGGACCATCCCCCGGGTGATCCCGGATAACCGCTGCGCGGTCTCCAGGATGACGACAGAGGGGTGCG
Organism: Thioalkalivibrio sp. ALE28; assembly: GCF_000377425.1. NCBI lineage: Bacteria > Pseudomonadati > Pseudomonadota > Gammaproteobacteria > Chromatiales > Ectothiorhodospiraceae > Thioalkalivibrio > Thioalkalivibrio sp. ALE28. Next base: position 527 of record NZ_KB898108.1, read on the forward strand.
CGGTGGAAACATCCTTGTGGGAGCCTGCTTGCAGGCGAAGCTCCTGCCAGAGCCGGACGCGGGCAGGGGCATTCGCCTGCGAGCAGGCTCCTACAGGGGGCGGAACAGGGCATCCAGATTCCCGGCCTCATACCCCCACACACCGTCATCCCCGCCGTGCAGGCGTGCGGGCAGGCATGAAAAAAGGGGCTGCCTGTGGCAGCCCCTTCGAACGGCGGACCTCTTCGGGCTTACAGGCGGTCGAGCAAGGCCTCGGCGTCGGCCCGTTGCGGGAAGGCGTCGTGCGCGTCCAGCAGTTGCCGCAGGCGGTCGGCGGCGGCGTCGCGTGCACCCTGTTCGCTTTCCGCCCAGGCCAGGTGGTACTGGATGCCCGGATCCTCCGGAGCCAGCTCGTGCGCGCGACCCAGGATATCCGCGGCCTCGGCCGGCTCGCCCGCGTGGATCAGCACCACGGCCAGCGTGTCCAGCACCGGGGGCGCCTCCGGAGCGAGTTCGGCGGCCCGGCGGGCATGCCCGAGCGCCTCTTCGGTCTCGCGTTCACGCAGGGTCCAGGCCAGGTTGTTGAGGGCGATCACGTCGTCCGCATCCTGATCGACGATGCGGCGGTACGAGGCCACGGCGCCCGACTCGTCGCCCGCTGCCATCTGCTGCGCCGCATAGATGTGCCGGGTGGCCAGGTCCTGCGGGTGCTCGTCGAGCCAGTCTTCCAGCGTGGCCTGGCCGGCCTCGAACTCGCCGGATTCCCGTTGTGCGCGGGCCATTTCATGGACCCAGTCCCGGCGCTGGGCGCCCGGGTCCGCCAGCGCGGCCCGGTAATGCCGCACGGCGGCCGCGGGATCATCCCGCTGCAGGGCCGCACGTCCCAGCAGGGCCTGGACCTCGCTGCGATCCTCGAAGCGTTCTTCCAGCCGCTGCAGATGCGGCCGGGCGTCCTCCGTGCGCTCCTGGTTGACCAGCCCTCGAGCCAGCAGCACGCGGGCCCGGTAATGTTCCGGCTGGCGTTCCAGCAGCTCGCGCAGCGTGGCCTCGGTGGCGGCCTCGTCACCGGCCTGCGCATGCGCGCGGGCCAGGGCAAGCCGAAGGTTCACATTGTCCGGCGCCTGCCCGACGGCCGCCTCTAGACTGGCGACCGCGGCATCGGGACGATTAAGCGTCTGCTGGACATCGGCCAGCGCATACAGCAGGTCGGGATTGTCCGGATGATGTTCACTCGCGGCCTCGAGCGTCTCCAGTGCCTGCTCGGGGCGGCCGCCCTGGAGCTGGATCTGGGCCAGCGCGAGATGCGGTGGCAGCATCTCGGGCTGTGACTCGATCGCCACCCGAAACCAGCGGGCGGCGCCCTGCTGGTCCCCGTCCTGGAGACTCAGGTTGGCCAGGCGCTGCGCGGAGCGGGCATGCCCGGGGTGGCGATCCTGAATCGCTTCCAGGACCTCCCGTGCCGCGCCACGGTTGCCGGCCTGCAATTCCAGGCTGGCAAGGTTCATCGCCACGGAGATATCGTCCGGGTCACGTTCGACCCCTTCGCGGAACGCGGCGCGCGCCTCGTCGGTCCGGCCCAGTCCCATCAGGGCGGCGCCCTGGAGACTCAGCGGGCCGGCGGCCTCCGGCTGCAGCTCCTGCAGGCGCTGGGCGCGTTCCAGCGCCTCGTCATAGCGACCCGCCTGCAACAGGTAGAGCACCATGGTGGTATCGACCTGTTGCGCCGTAACCTCGCCGCCACCGGCGGCACGCATCACGTCCAGGCCTTCCTCGGTCTCGCCACCCCGGAGCAGCGCCACCGCCAGGAGTTCCTGCAGGCCCTGAGAGCCGGGGCTCGCGGCCACGGCATCGCGCAAGGCTTCGATCCCGGCTTCGGAGTCGCCGGCCACCAGCAGCAGGCGCCCGCGCAGCTCCGCCATGTCGGCGGGATCGCCGGTGTAGTCGCGGCTGACCCGGTCCACGAACCGCAGCGCATCCTCCACCCGATCCTGTTCCAGATAGATCGCCGTCAGGGTACGGATGCCCTGCAGCGATCCCGGGCTCTCCTGCACATGGCGGTTCAGGTTGTGCTCGGCCTGCTCCAGATTGCCCAGGCTGCGATGCGCCAGGCCAAGCCCCAGTAATGCGGGGCTGTAGGTGCGATTGCCGGCCACGGCCCGTTCGAAACTCGCGCGCGCGTCGCTGTAGCGTTCCTCCTGCATCAGGAGCATCCCGTCCAGGTAATGCACGCCGGGATGCGACGAGCCACCCTGCATCAGGCCGTCGACGTCCGCCCGCGCCCCTTCATAATCGCCGGCATTCAGGCGCACCATCGCGCGCGCCATGTAGTCACGTCCGGAAGCCGGGCGCACCTCGATGGCCCGGGTGAAGGCCTCTTCCGCGCCCTCGGGGTCGCCGGTAATACGGCGGTATTCACCCAGCAGGCTCCAGGCATGCGCCAGCTCGGGGTCCTGATCGAGCGCCTGCTCGAGGGAGGCCATCGCCCGCTCGGCATCACCCTCGGCCATCGCCAGATGAGCATGCGCCAGGGCCTGCAGCGGCGCCTGTTCGGCCGCATCGACCTGTGCCAGCTCGGCCTCCGCGGCGTCGCGCTCGCCCACGGCGGCAAAGGCGACCGCCCGCAGCGCGTGCAGCCGTGGCCGCTCCTCGGCGGCGAGATCCTCCGGCACCGACTGCGCCCGGATCCGCGCGAAGCGGTCGGTCGCGAACCACGCCTCGGCCAGCGGCAGCGCCACCTGCGCCTCCGGGATACCGAGCGACTGCGCCCGTTCCAGCTGGCGGCGGGCCTCCTCGGGGTTGTCCAGCTGCAGATACACCACGCCAAGGCTGCGGCGCGTGGCCGGGGCATCGGTGTTCAGTTGCAGGGCGTTGCGATACTCGATGCGGGCGCCCCGGTAGTCCCCCTGCTCCTGCAGGGCCTGGGCACGGTCGAGGTAGTCCTGTTCGCTGGCCGTCCCGATCTGGTCACAGCCCGCCAGGCCCACTCCGGTGGCCAGGATCACCGCCAGCGCCAGTGGCTTCAATCGCCCCCGCGGCATCCGGCTGGGACGGGACCGGGCGGGGCCGGGCGCTTGATTCGTGTATCGGGTAGTCACCATGGTGTGCCTCATCTGAGCCCGTACTTGTCGAGCAGGCCGTAGAGCGTTGGACGGGTAATGCCGAGGGTATCGGCCGCCTGGGCAATGTTGCCGTTGCAGCGGCCCATCGCCTTGATCACAGACTGATATTCGGCCCGGTCGCGGGCCTCGCGCAGACGCTCCGGCGGCGTTTCCTGGTCGTGGTCCTCGAGCCCGAGGTCGTCCGCGGTCACCAGATTGCCGTCGGCCATGATCACGGCGCGGCGGATCAGGTTTTCCATCTCGCGCACATTGCCGGGCCAGGGGTGGCCCTCGATCGCGCGCAGCGCGTCGGCGGTAAAGCCGCGGCGCGGCTTGCCCTGCTCGCGCGCGAAGCGTTCCAGCAGGGCGTGAGCCAGCAGGGTCGCGTCCCCCTGACGGGCGCGCACCGGCGGGATGTCGATACTGATCTCGCTGATGCGATAGAACAGGTCTTCGCGGAAGTCGCCCGCCCGGATCAGGGCCTGGAGGTCCTGGTTGGTGGCGCCGATGATGCGGACGTCCACCGGGATCTCGTTGCGCCCGCCCAGACGCTCGACCGTGCGCTCCTGCAGGAAGCGCAGCAGCTTGGCCTGCAGGCTCTGCGGGAGGTCGCCGATCTCGTCGAGGAACAGCGTGCCCTTGTCAGCATGCTCGATCTTGCCGATGGTCTGGCGGGTCGCACCGGTGAAGGCGCCCTTCTCGTAACCGAACAGCTCGCTCTCCAGGAGGTTCTCCGGGATCGCGGCGCAGTTGATCGCGACGAAGCGCTCCTTCGCGCGGTTGCTGAGGTCGTGGACGGCGCGCGCCAGGACCTCCTTGCCGGTCCCGCTGTCGCCCAGCAGCAGGACGGTCGCGTCGGAGGGCGCCACGCGCTCCACCATGCGGCAGACCTGCAGCATTTGCGGATCCGAGGTGATGATCCCGGACAGCGAAGAGGTGCTGCCGCGGGCCAGCCGGCGGTTCTCCTCCTCGAGTTCGTACAGCCGCGCGGCGCGGTCCACGATCAGGCGCAGGAGCTCGGCGTCCACGGGCTTGATGTAAAAGTCGTAGGCCCCGAGGGCGACGGCCTTCAGCGCGTTCTCGCGATCGTCATTGCCGGTGACCACGACCACCTTGACCCCGGGGTTGAACGCCAGGATCTCTTCCAGCAGCGCGAGGCCCTCGGTGGCGTTGGCCGGGTCGGGGGGCAGGCCGAGGTCCAGGGTCACGAGTTCGGGCTCGTAGCGGCGTATGTGCGCCATCGCGCTGGCGCGATCCTGGGCCTGCAGGATCTCGTAGCCGTCCAGGCACCAGCGCAACTGGCTTTGCAGACCGGCGTCATCCTCGACAATCAGCAGCTTGAGCATCGACTCCATTACTTTGCACCCGGCCCCGGGAGGACGTGATGGTGAACGGCACGAAGACGCCTCATGTGCCGTACCGTGGCAGACGCAGCGTGAAGGCGGTCCCCTCGCCAACGTGGCTGGATACATCGATCCGCCCACCCATCCGGACCACCAGGTCCCGGGCCTCGTACAGGCCAATGCCCATGCCGGCGTTTCCCTTGGTGGTCTGGAAGGGGCGGAAGAGCCGCCGCCGGACGAAGTCCTCGTCCATGCCCGCCCCGTTGTCCTCGATTTCGATGATGGCCCATTGATCTCGGGTTTTCAGGGTCATGGTTATATCGCCGTTATCCGGCGTGGCCTCCTGTGCATTCCGCACCAGGTGCAGCAGCACATTCCGCAGTGCGTCGCGGTTTCCGAGAACTCCGGCGCTGTCCTCCACCGTGACCCGGGGCACCGGCCGGACCTCGCGGCTATCGTGCGCAACCTCCTCCAGCAGGGCGTCCACCTCGATCGCCTGGCGCGGGCTGTCGGCCCCCGGCTGGGCCTTGCGCAACTGGGCCAGGGTGCGCTCCAGGCGCTCGCGGGCATTGCCCACGGTGCGGAAGGCATCCGCCACGAACTCGGGATTGTCGCGGTGGCGCTCGGCGTTGGCGCTGATCAGGGACAACTGGGCCGAGACGTTCTTGAGGTCGTGGACCAGGAACGCCGCCAGCCGGTGGAAGGTCTCGAACTGGCGCGCCTCCAGCAGCGCCTCGTCGGTCTGTACCAGCGCCACGTACACCGCGAGCTGGCGGCCCGCGGTCTTCAGCAGATCGCGCTCCTCCCAGTCGATGCGATGCCGCGCCCGCGGCTGGGCCAGCACGACAAAGCCCTCCAGGCCATCGCTTTTCAGCAACGGCACCACGGCCCAGTGGCGCGGGTTGTCCACCAGCCAGGCCGGGAGCTCCAGTCCGTGATAGAACGCCGGATCGCGGCGGAACTCGTCGATGTCGATGACCCAGCCGGTGCGCATCAGAAACACCACCAGGGAATCGTCCGGTTCCAGCGCCGGGTACGCCGGCTCGCCCAGGTTCAGCACGCCGTCGAGGGCAAAACGGCCGTCGTCGCGATGGACCCAGAGCAGGCCACCGGGGCTCTCGACCAGCTCGCCGATGGCCTGGATCGCCCGCTGCCGGAACGGGGTCTCGTCGTCGGTCTGCGCGAGGGTCCCGGTAAAGCGCAGCCATTCCTGGCGGTAGTCGTAGCGATAGTTGAAGAAGTGCTTGGCCAGCCATACCCGCAGCTGGGCGCGGACGCTGCCGGAGAAGAGCACCACCGCCAGCAGCAGTACCGCCCCGAACAGTAGGGTCACCTGCAGCAGGGCGCCCAGGTCCCCCCCGTGGTGGCGCAGGTAGTAGCCCGCGCCGCCCACCGCCAGCAGGTACAGCCCGGCCCCGATCAACGATGCGGTATGGAACAGCAGGTGGCGCGAAACCGTGGGCCCCTCGCGCTGCGGCAGGCGCCGGCTCACCGAAATTGCCAGTAGCGGGACCACCAGCGCATTCACGAACCCGCGGGCCTGCCAGGACGGGCTGTCGATGGTCTGGAACAGCACCAGGTCCGCGAACAGGAACAGGTCGAAGGCGAACAGGCCGCCCAGACCCAGGCACAGGAACTTGATCTCCCAGCGATTCTGCGGCGGCGTATTGCGGTAGACCTGCTCCACCAGCACCAGCCCGGCGATCGCCATCAGCAATGTGGCCAGCCCCGGCCAGATCGCGCCCAGCAGCTGCGGCCACAGCATCGGCACCAGGATGAACAGCAGAAAGACCGCGACGCCACTGGCCCACCAGCGCAGGGCGCGCGGATCGACCCCGGGGCGGCTGCCACTGCCGGCGAGCAACGCCAGCAGCAGGGCGAACCAGCCGGCATTGCGCGCCACCTCCATCACGCCGCCGGAGATCGCCGCGCTGGTCCCGTACTGCCAGGCGAGAAACCCGAGGTAACCGGCCCATCCCACCGACAGCAACGCGGCCAGGACCACCCACAGGCCCGAGGGCCGGTTGCGCCAGCGCACCAGCGTCACCACCGCCAGCACCAGGAACGCCAGTGCCGCTGTCAGGTAGCCGATCGCGGCCAGGGGAACACTGGTCATTACGGGATCAGCGCGCGCCGCGGCCGAACAGGACGACCTTGACCGTCTCGATCAGGATCAGGACATCCAGGAACAGGGTGTGATTCTTCACGTAGTACAGGTCGTACTGCAGCTTCTGCCGCGCGTCCTCGACCGAGGCCCCGTAGGGGTAGCGCACCTGCGCCCAGCCGGTAATGCCGGGGCGGATCGAGTGGCGCGCCGGGAAATAGGGGATCTGCTCGGTCAGTTGCTCGACGAACACGGGCCGCTCCGGGCGCGGCCCGACGAACGACATGCTGCCCTGGAACACGTTGATCACCTGCGGCAGCTCGTCGATACGCAGCTTGCGGATAATGCGCCCCACGCGGGTCACGCGGTCGTCGTCGCGCACCGCCCAGCGCGCCACGCCATCGACTTCGGCGTCTTCGCGCATGCTGCGGAACTTGCAGACCTCGAATGGCACATTCCCCAGCCCCACGCGCGTCTGCCAGTAGAACACCGGGCCGCGGCTTTCCAGCTTGATGGCCAGGGCGGTGACCAGCATCACCGGCAGGGTGGCCAGCAGCAGCGTCGAACTGGCCAGCACGTCGAAGGTCCGCTTGATGGCGTTGCGGGACCAGTGCTGGCGGAACCCCTCGCCGAAGATCAGCCAGCTGGCGTTCAGCGAGTCCAGTTGCACCCGCTGCTGTTCACGCTCGAAGAAACTGGACACATCGGTGACAGCCACCCCGTTCAGCTTGCACTCGAGCAGCTGCCGGACGGGCAGGTTGCCCCGTCGGTCGCGGATGGCGACCACGATCTCGTGGGCCCGAAACTCGCGCGCCATCTCCAGCAGACTCGCATCGCAGCCCAGCTGTAACTGGCGCGCCGGATCCTGCGGGCAGCCCTTCTCGCCCTCGGTGGCGATGTAGCCCAGCACCCGGAACGGCAGGTCGTCCGGGGCCTTGTCCGCGTGGACCGTCTCGATCGCGCGGGCCCGGCTGCCGGTACCCAGCACCAGGATGCGGCGCTTGAAGGCGTCGGCGTCGGAGAAATTGCACCAGAGGGTGCGCTCGGCAACCAGCCCGGTCAGCAACAGCAGCACGCCGCCGCCGACCGCCGTTGGCGAAAAGAGCGCCGCCGGCACCAGGGCCCCATACAGGAGCAGCAGCCCGCCCACGAACAGCAGCGCCGGCACCAGGCGCAACAGGGAGCGCAGCGTGCTGCGGGTGGCCAGATAGTCCGACTCGTACAGGCCCGCCAGGGTGAGCACCAGCAGGACGACCAGCGTCGCCGCCACCAGCTCCGGGTCCAGCAGGCTGAGGGCCTCCGGCTGAAAGGGTGGCAGGCTCAGCACCAGGTACAGGCACAGATACGCCACCAGCAGTTCCGCGGTCGCGAGCATCAGCACGCGGCGGCGTATGTAGTGGCCGAAGATGCGCACGACTAGCCCTCTCGCCGAGGCGCTTGCGCAGCGGGGTTGTGCGTCCTTGTCAGGGGGTCCATGTCTACCGTCCCCGATCCCGCAGCGTGGCGGCGACGATTCCCCGGCGGCGCCTCAGCGCCGCGCGCCCGGAACCCGCCCGTCGCGCCCCGGGCTCGTCAGAAGCGTCGTTCCGGAATGATCAGCGTGTCGCCGGGCAGCATGTCCACGTTGGCCGAGATGTCGCCGCCATTCACCAGGTCGTCCAGGCGCACCCGGTACTGCTTGCGCTCGCCGTCCTCGTTGCGCACGATCACCGCGCGATTGCCGGCCGCGAAGTCGGTGATACCGCCCACCGCGATCATCACGTCCATCACGCTCATCTCCTCGCGGTACTGCAGCGCCTGCGGCTCCGCAGCCTGCCCGATCACCCGGATCTGGCGGCTGTAGGGCCCGGCGAAGCCGGTCACCATCACCGTGACGATCGGATCGCGCAGGAACCGGGAGAGCTCCTCCTCCATCGCCCGCGCCAGTTCGGTGGGCGTCTGGCCGCTGGCCTGGACATCCTCGACCAGCGGGGTGGTGATCTGCCCGTCCGGGCGTACGGATACGCCGGTGGAGAGATCCGGATTGCCACGCACAGACACCTGCAGGGAGTCGCCGGGACCGATGATGTACTGCTCGATCACCGTGCGCTCGATGGAGGTCGGGGCATCCGGAAAATCGGTCGTGGCGCAGCCACCCAGGATCAGGGCCGGCAGCAGGAAGGCGAACCCGAACTTCGGCCCGACCTTTGAAGCATGGATCAGGGACATCGCGACTCCCCCTTGGACATTTCTGGCGGTTGTTTGGAGGCTTCACCCGACCGGGAACCGGGCCCGCACCGCACCCCGAAGGCCGCGATACCTGGCTACGCTTACCGGGAATACCGGATTCCACAAGCAACTTGATGTTAGGCCCCGGTTGTGAACAGAGTCCACGTAAGGCCTTCATTCCCGGCGGCTCCTGACTAACGTTCGCGTTACGGCGCCGCCGGGCCGTCCTGCTACCGCCAACAAGGATGCCCCGTGGATTTTCTGTCGCTGCGTTTTCTGGCCGACTGGCTGCTGCTCCCGCCCAGCGGGCCACTGCTGCTGGCCCTGGCGGGCCTGCTGCTGATGCGCACCCTCGCGGGCAAGGCGCTGCTGATCACCGGGCTCCTGCTGACCTACGCCTTCAGCCTCCCGCCCGTCAGCCACGCCCTGATGGCCCCGTTGCAGGCGCCGTGGTCACCCCCGGACGCGGCGGCGCTGGAACGCGCCGAGGCGATCGTCGTGCTCGGCGCCGGCTACCGCAGCGGCGCCGTCGAGTTCTCCGGCGAGACGGTGAACGACCTGGCCCTGGTGCGCCTGCGCTATGCCGCGGCCCTGCACCGGCGCACCGGCCTGCCGGTGGTCGCCACCGGCGGCGGCCCGGACGATCGGGAACCGGAGGCCCGCTGGATGGCCGAGGTGCTGGAGGAGTTCGGGGTATCGCCGGTGTGGCAGGAACCTCAGGCGCGCGACACGCAGGGCAATGCCCACCACTCGGCCGCGCTGCTGCAGGAACACGGCCTGCAACGCGTGCTGCTGGTCACCCATGCCCACCACCTGCCGCGCGCCACGGCCGCGTTCGAACGCGCCGGGCTGGAGCCCATCCCGGCGCCAACCGGGGCGTTCGTCGCGCATGACACGCGGCTGTCGTTAGGCGCCTTCAAACCCCAGGCTAACGCCATGCGCACGAGCTGGCTCGCCATGCACGAGTACCTCGGTATTCTGTGGTATCGCTGGCAATACGGCCGTCACCCGGCACCACCCGACCCCTGACGCGCCCCGCCAGCCCCAACCCACAGCGACCGGGGGCGATGGATGAAACTGCTGGTAACGGGCGGGGCCGGCTATATCGGCAGCCATGTCCTGCAGCACCTGCGCAGGGCGGGGCACACGGTCACCGTGTACGACAACCTCAGTACCGGCCACGCCTGGGCCGTGGGGGATGCCGAGCTGGTGGTCGGCGACCTGGCCGATACCGAAGGCCTGCGCGACACCCTAGAACGCGGGTTCGACGGCGTGCTCCACTTCGCCGCGCATATCGTCGTGCCCGAATCGGTCGCCGATCCGCTCAAGTACTACGGCAACAACACCCGCAACACCCTCAATCTGCTGCAGGCCTGTGCGGATACCGGCGTGCGCCATTTCGTGTTTTCCTCCACCGCCGCGGTCTACGGCATCCCCGACACCGTCTCGGTTGCGGAAGACGCACCGCTGCAGCCGATCAACCCCTACGGCGCCTCCAAGATGATGTCCGAGCGCATGCTGATGGACCTGGGCGCCGCCTCGGACCTGCGCTACGTCAGCCTGCGCTACTTCAACGTGGCCGGCGCCGCTCCCGACGGCCACCTGGGCCAGGCCACGCCCGACGCCACCCACCTGATCAAGGTCGCCTGCCAGGCCGCCACCGGCCAGCGCGACGGCATCACCGTATTCGGCACCGACTACGACACCCGCGACGGCACCTGCGAACGCGACTACATCCACGTGGAAGACCTGGCCGCCGCCCACGTCCGCGCCCTGGAACACCTCGACGGCGGCGGCGACTCTCAGGTGCTCAACTGCGGCTACGGTCACGCCTACAGCGTGCTCGAGGTGATCGACGCCGTGAAACGCGCCAGCGGCGTGGACTTCCCCGTCACCCTCGGCCCGCGCCGCGAAGGCGACCCGCCCGCCCTGATGGCCGACGCCCGCCGTATCCGCAAGACCCTCGCCTGGGAACCCCGCTACGCCGACCTCGACCAGATCGTCCGCCACGCCCTCGCCTGGGAACAGAAGACCGCGCTACAGACCGCCTGATCCGCGTTTCCCTAGCCGCGTTACAGGACGGTACGGCGGGCGAGGTGCAGGAGCCGCGCGGGCATCTCGTACTCCAGCTCCCAGATGATGCTCATCGGCTTGCTGCCCTCGTGGTGCTGGTAACGCACCAGGCCGCAGAAGGTGAATGGTTCGCTGAGGCCCGTCGCATCACGCTTGGCCCGCCGAATGAACAGCATGGGGGTGTAGCCACGCGCCTCGTGGTGGATGTAACGCTGCCCGGTCTCCGAGGTGGGTGAGGTGCCGGACTGTGACTGCCAGTGGAACCGTCGCTCGTTGAGGGCGTAGTCCTCGTACATGGTGGTGGGCGAGAACTCCTGTTCGGATTTCTCCAGGGTCACGAACAACGCATCGACCCGTCGCTCCGGTACGTGCCGCACACCCTCCTGCTGGGTGATCGGCTTCTCCAGGCTGCCAAGTCCCAGCGCCAGCAGGATCTGCTCGCGGGTGTAAGACGCGTGCAGTTCCAGCGGCCCCGTCTGCTCCGGGAAGGTGATGCCGCTGGCGGGGACGATACGCTCGTGTCGCCAGGCGGCGACTTCCTGGAGATCCCGGTACAGAGGGCGCTGTTCGCGGACGAAGGCATCCACGGTGGTTAGGTCCCCGTCCCCCGGCCGCGTCTTGCCCCATAGGGTGCTGTGGACGAGGGCCAGCCGGAGCCGATCTTCTTCGGCAAGCTGCTCCACGTTCGCGGCCGGCTGCGCCAGGTGGGTCTGCAGGGTTTCCAGCAACTGGTAATCGTCACACCGCGCCAAGCGCTGCAGCCCGCGTTTGAGGCCACTGGCATAGGGCGCTAGCGCTTCGGTCGATTCGCCTCCGCATTCCGCGCGCAGCCGGGAGGGCAGGTCCTTGCGCAGCAGGTCTTCCGCATCATCCATATGCAGGCAGTCGAGCATCTTGGGCAGGCTGGCGGAGTCGATGTCCTCCCGGAAACAGTCCTTCAGCTCGCGCACGATCTGCGGTCGCTGGCGGTTGATCTGCGCACGGATGTTGTCGAGAACGTGCTGGGTGGCCAAGCGGTCGAGGTGGATCAGGCAGCCGCTGGGTAACCAGGGGAAGCCTTCCTGAATCTGGTGATCCACCCGCTTCTCCGGCCGCGCGCTCAGGGCCCGGAACCGCGCGGCATAACGAAAACGCCGGTGCTGCGGTGCGACGAAATCGAGCACGGTCAGGTGCGGCTTACCTTCGTGCAAGCGCAGGCCGCGGCCCATCTGCTGTAGGTAGACCGTCAGGCTCTCGGTCGGGCGCAGCAGCAAAACGGTGTCCACCTCCGGCAGGTCGACGCCTTCGTTGTAGAGGTCCACCGTAAAGATGAAGCGGATGCGCCCCTCGCGCAGGTCGCGCTGCACCGACTGCCGCTCGTGATCCGAGCTCTCGCCAGTCAGCACCGCGCTGGGCACCTGCTTGGCCGAGAAATGCTCGGCCATGAATCGGGCATGGTCGCAGCTGATGCAGAAACCCAAGCCCCTGACCGAGCTGAGATCCGTCGCGTGCTCATGCGCCTGCCGCAGCACCCAATCGGCTCGCGCCCGGTTGCCGGTGAACACCCCTTCCAGTTCGTCGGCGTCATAGCCGCCACGCTGCCAGCTCACTCGGCTCAGATCCACGGACTCATGGTCGGCCACGCCGAAGTAATGGAACGGCACCAGCAGGCGCCGCTCGATCGCATCCGGCAGGCGGATCTCGTGGGTGTAACGCTGGCCGAAGTGCTGGCGGATGTCGTCGGCATCCGTGCGCTCCGGGGTCGCCGTCAGGCCCAGCAGGCACTTGGGCCGCACATGGTCCAGGATGCGCTGGTAGCTCCCGGCGCTACTGTGGTGCGCCTCATCCAGTACCACGTAGTCGAAATGTGCCGGGTCGAGGCGATCGAGCTCCCGCGCATTCCAGCTCTGCACCGTGCAGAACAGGTGACGGTCCTGGGTCGGACGCGCCCCGCCCACCAGCACATCGCCAAACTCGTGGTCCTGCAACACTTGCCGAAAGCTGGCCATCGCTTGCCGCAGGATCTCTTCACGGTGGGCAATGAACAGCAGCGAAGGACGCCCCTTATCCGCCTGCTCGCGCGCAAAGCGGCGGTAGTCGAACGCGGCGATCATGGTCTTGCCGGTCCCGGTGGCCGCGATCACCAGATGGCGGGCGATCCCCGAACGGCGCTCGCGCTGGATGTCCTCCAGGATCTCCTGCTGGAAGGCATACGGCCGCAGGTCGAAGAACGCGGTGGCGTCTTTCTGCGCCCCGGGCCCCGAGCTGGATTCCGACTCCAGTGCCTGTTGCAGGCGGGGTAGGTCGTCCGTGGTGAGCGGTTCGAACTCCGCCGGGTCTGCCCAATGCGCCTCGAACGACGTCTGTATCTGGCGCCACATATGCGGCAGCTCGTATTCACTGACCTTGGCCGTCCACTCCAGGCCCTCATCCATCGCCACCCGCGAGACATTCGCCGAGCCAATGTAGGCACTGCCAAACCCCGTGTTCCGATGGAACAGGTAGGCCTTGGCGTGCAGGCGCGTGCGGTGCGTGTCGTACGAAACGCGTATCTCGGTGTTCGGCAGGCCCAGCAGAAACTCGATCGCCTTCAGATCCGTGGCCCCAAGGTACGAGGTCGTCGCGATCCGCAGCCTGGGCGAGCCATCGGTCGTCGGGGTCTCGGTAAAGCGCTTCAGCGTCTCGCGCAGGGCGCGAATCCCGCTCCACTTGATGAACGACACCAGCCAGTCGGCCCGCTCCGCACTGGCCAGCTCCTTCTCGATCTGCGTGAGCAGACTCGGTGTGCGATCCGAACCGGTGAGCAGGCTGGACAGCGCCAGCGGAACATCCGGGCGCGGTGTCTCCTGCTGCCCCACCTGATCGGCGGCCGGGGAACGCACCTCCAGCAACTGCCGAAACGGCGGCTGCGGCAGGTCCTCCTCAATCCCGGATAGCGGATGCCCCGCCGCCGCCAGCGCATCCGCCAGCCCCTGCACGGCCCGCGTCCAGTCGTCGTGTCCCTTTTCCCGCAGCTCACCCGCGCGCTCCGCGAGCCGCTGGGCCAGCTCAGCGACCAGGCTCAACGCCAGATCGTCGCCCTCCAAGCCCGGGCTCCAACGGGCGTGTCCCTCCAGCCCCAGGGCCTCCAGCGCTTGCCGTACCCGCGGCGTATCCAACCGCTCATGCAGACCGACCCATTGGCCACTGGACAGGGATTTGGCAGCGCTATCTCGGCTCATTCGGAACGTGCAGCAATAAAGGCTTCGAGCAACGGGATGTCCGCAGGCGCGAGATCGAGCCCGCGCGCCTCCGGCGGCGACACCCAGCACCACCGATCGTGCACGGTCAGCACCGGGCTTTCGTCATCCGTCCACGCGCGCAGCGCCACCAACTCAAGGCCCCCATTACCCGGAATCGGCGTGCGCCCGATCTCTTCGCCCACCCGGAGCTCCAACGCCAGCTCTTCACGAAATTCGCGGCACAACGCAGCTTCCATGCTCTCGCCCGGCTCCGCCTTGCCACCGGGGAATTCCCAATACCGCGCCAGCGCCTGATCGGCCCCACGACGCGCCAGAAAGATCCGCCCCTGTGCATCCACCAGAATGCCGCAGACCACCACCGCCTGATTCGCTTCCTTGAGCGTTTCCAACACCGGCTCCCGCTTCGCCTCTGGCCGGATCGTACCAGGGAACGCCGCCACAGCTCCCACCGGAAGCTCGTTTCTCGGGCCACGCGTGGTGTCTCCGGCCGTCCCGCGACACTGCGATAACGGTGATATACAGATTCTGTATGGCACCGCGCTCTGTCACGCTCGAGCCGCCGCTTTTCACGCCTCGCCCCGAATCAGTCCACCCGCAAGCCTTTAAGGTCGGCCCCTGCGTCTCCCCTATCTTGGGCTAGTGATGCGCTGTAAGTCTTTGAACAAGAGCCGAAACGTGCTCGCCCCAGCGCCGGCGGCGCCCTGCCCCTCGACGCGAAGGCTACTACCATGATAAAAGCAAGGTTTCCCCATGGCGGCGTGCCACCGAGAGTTGAACGCCGGGATGATATGCAGAATCTGTATATCACCAATATGACAGAATCTGTCTAGTCTACTGTTATACGATGTAGGCATTATTGCTGATAATCTTGGATGGAGTCACATGTGTTCTTGAAGGACTGGGCTGAAATTTGGCAGATCTATAGGAGCTGTGGGGCAGGAAGTATTGCTCGGGCAGTTTATGCACCTAACAAGCTGATATCTTATTGGTATCTGTGGGCTGCGACATTGCTCTATCTTCTTGTGTCCCTTCCGGCCGCATTTGGGTCTGGCGCGTGGTTTTGGTTTGGGGTCACAGGAATGGGGTTCGCATTCGTTTTTCTATTTATAGCAGTGGAGTGGGCGCTTCAACGGGAGTTTTCGTCTGAATACGATGCCCATGCCATATCACGTCATCCTTTCGGAAAGCGAAGGCTCTATCTCCGATATGCCTTATTCCTAAATAGGCTCCGCGAGAGGTATAAGGCTAATCAAGAAATAAGAACAATTCTGGAGTTCGCAGATATAGCAGATAAGCCAGAGCCGCCATTTAGATTGACGGAACACCCGATTGTGCTTCCTTTTATAACAATATTGACGGTCCTGATTGCAGATTATATTCGACAAACTGAAGCATGGCAGGATGGTGGCGGCCTGGCTTACATTTTTTTAATGGCGATGGGGTTATTCTTTTTGCTGACATTGTTGGATATGGTACGAGGGCTCAAGCATAAGCATTCTGAAATCAAGCGGTTCCTTGAGTGGGCTGCTTTTGACTTGAGCGGAAATCGTACGACAACAGCTTCAACGCGGACCGATTTTTTATCTGACGCTGAAAAATCGTCCGGTTAGGCTGGTCGTTAACTAAAAATGAGAGTCTGACATGGAAGAAGAACCGCTGTTAGAGCCCGGGCTCCACGACTTTGAGCTAGGTGAAATCGGAAATCATTTTCTCGAAGACTTTGCCGATTCGACGACAAGGCCAGCTCTGATAGCTAATCTTGAGGCATACGCAAAGCTGTTTTTGGACTTGGGTGCTTCTGTCGAGTTGTGGCTTGATGGCTCCTTCACGACTAAGAAAGTGGACCCGAACGATATAGACCTGGTTGTATTTTCATCTGAAGCGGAAGTTAATGCGTTACCGCCCAGGGAACAGAGCTTGTTAAAAGCTCTGTTGGATCACGCAACAATCAAAAAGAGATTCGGCCTTGATGTTTATTTTTGTGTTGCCGAAAACCAACAAATGCGCAGTTACTGGCGTGGCTGGTTTGGTTTTGACAGAAACGAGGAGCCAAAGGGTATCGCGCGTATAATGGTGGCAACATGAGTGAAAAAATTAGCCGAAAAAATAACGAAGCGAAGAGACTTCTTGATGAAGCCAACCGAAAGGCACGAGAAGGGAGTTTCGCCTACGAGCTGACGGCCGCTTCACTTGAAAATCATATTGACGAGTTGGAAAAGATCGAGCTCACGTCAAAGGTGAGCCCAGCGTTTGAAATGTTGGATTTCCGAATAAGCGCTCCGAACCTAAGAACTGGTAGTGCCCCTCTAGAATTCGTATCGAAGTTGACTGAAGAGGTTCGAAAAACTCTCGGCTACGCGGCGCTCCGCTTGATGCAAGGCGGTATAAATCGAAAAAGAGTTCCACGGGATCTATATGCGGATTTAGATCTAAGACTTGAAGGGCTTTTACCAGGGTCTTCGAGGTTTATAATTTCAGCAGCAGCTGAAAGAGATTTATTAGACGATGGCTTAAGTAAACGAGCTATCGAGCGTGTATTTTCCGTTCTTGATTCAGAGGGGAGAGGTGCGGAATTTCTTGATTCAGTTAACGATTTAGGGCCATTGGGTGCTAAGAGTTTGCGTAATTTCCTGAAAGTTATTCGATCTCATGACGCCGAAGCTGAGTTTACGTGGACATTCGCGGGAGAGAAAGTTCGATATTGGCAGGGAAGTAAAAAAGTTCTCGATTCAGTAGCCTCTGCGCTGGAAGTTACTGAGGTAATAGAAGAAGAAAAGGTTCTTCTTGCCGGAAAAGTGGAGCTTCTAAGTAAGCGTGAACGCATAGATTTAAGGTCATATGAAGGGAGCCTTATAAAGATTCTTTATCCTAAACGCTTGCTTCCGAGTGTTAGTGAACTGCACCTTGAGCAGGAAGTCTCCCTTTATTGTCAGGTTACTGAAACTGAAAACCCGTTAACAAATGAATCTTCCATTTTTTACGAACTTCTAGAAATCAGAAGTTAACAAGTGCGTCAACGGGACCGGTTTTCCGCTGGCGCTCCAAACCGGACCGCGGGGGTCAGGCCGTGCCTTTAGCCCTGCGATAGGCGTCCCTGAAGCATTCCACCATGCCGTTGATCAGCGGCCGCACAGCCCCTTCCCCAACGCCTCCGGGGTCACCTTTGACCGCCTCGAGAACGGGGTTTAGCGTCTAAGGGAAGGGGCAGGAAACGGCCCGGCGAAAGCCGTTGCAATCTCGCGGAATCGCGAAGGAGGCTGACCATGCGGAGTCAGTGCCCACGGGGGTCATGTGCCCACGGGGGTCAAACCTTGCCTTTTGCCCTGCGGTGTCCCTCCCCGAAGCAATCCACCATGCCGTTGCTGAAATACGGCATAGCCCCTCCCCCATCCGCTTCCGGGGTCACCTTTGACCGCCTCGGGAACGGGGTCTAGCGCAGCCACCGGGGTCAGACCTTGCGTTTTGCCCTTCGGTGTCCCTCCCCGAAACAATCCACATGCCGTTGATGAAATACGGCGTAGCCCCTTCCCCATCGCTTCCGGGGTCACCTTTGACCGCCTCGGGAACGGGGTCTAGCGTCAAAGAACAGGGGCGGAGAACGGCCCGACAGAATCCGATGCAACCTCGCGGAATCGCTAAGGAGGCACACCATGCGCAGCGTAGACAACTTGCCGGTGCTCGACTGGCAGGATGGCAAGAACGCCATGCGGGCGAAGTTCCAGGTGATGCACGAGGAGCCGGTGGTGCTGAAGATGCCGGCCGGCATGGACTGGTCGGTAAACGAGGGCGAATTCGGCTGCACGCTGGACGACAACGGCATGCCGCGTGACTGCGAGGGCGGCAGTCTTCTGCATCGTCTGGCGGAGATCAATGAGATGCCCGGAGGGAAACACTGACCCATGTACACACTCGCGTTGGTACCCCAGGTTTTCCGAGGCAAGGCGCGGCGTGCAGCGGGTAGTGGTTCTACCCGCAAGCGGTGCAACGCAGGATCGGGGAACCTGGGGTGCCAACCCCGAAGGGGCTCGGCCGCTTTTGTGTGCGCACGGCGTTGCGGCTCCCTTGTGCAGAATGACTGCACGGCAGTCACCGCGCCTTGTTCGCACGCAAAAGCGACTCGAGCGCGAGCGTGTACATGGGTCAGTGTTTCCCTTTAGGACATCGCGAAGGCCTGTGCCTACTCCAGCTCGCGCGTGGATATCGACGCCTCGGGCTCCCGCATCATCGTGCACGACTGATCGGGCCTGGGCCTCCGGGCCTGCCGGCGGCGACCCTGCAATGTGGAGCGGTGGGCGATGTCGGTGATCCACCACGAGATGGAGATCGACGCCGCTCCGGAGGCGGTGTTCGAGTTGATGGCCCGGGTAGAGGCGTTCGCCGCCTACAGCGAGGCCATCGAGTCCATCACCTGCGTCGGGCCCGAGCGCTACCGCTGGTGTGTGCGGGTGGCCGGGGTTCCGCTAACCTTCGACGTGGAAGTGCTGGTCGCCGTCCCGCCGCGCCTGCTCGGCTGGCGCGCGCTGGCCGGGTTGTCCTGCGAGGGCTGCTACCGGCTGACGCCGAGCGCGCGCGGTACGCATCTGGAACTGGCCGTGCGCTGCGGCGACGAGAATCCCCTGACCGATGGCCTGCTCGGCCTGGCGGCCCACCCGCTGCTGGATGCGCTGGGGGCGGAGGTGGTGCGCAACGCATGGCCGCGCCTCCACGGGGCGTGATCCCTACGCCTGCGCGTGGAACTCGCGGTATTCATCGAGGAAGGCGAGGCGGGTAGTTTCGGTGACGCGATCGATGAACAGGGTACCGTCGAGGTGGCCCGAGGCAGCAGGCTCGCGCCCCGCGCGGTGAACACGGGGTCCACCAGCGTCAGGCGAGTGGCTGTCAGGTAACCGGTATTTCACTCGGCGACGCGATAGCACAACCTGCACAGTTGGTTGTACATGTGGGCCGGCCGGCCTATACTTGTACAAGTCAAGGTACAGGAGGCGCCATGAAGATTGTTTCATTCACCGAGGCTCGCAACGGTCTCAAGGCCGTACTGGATGGGGTGGTCAACGATGCCGACACCACGGTGATTACGCGCCGTGATTCGGAGGATGCAGTGGTCATGTCACTTGATCACTACAACAGCCTGATGGAAACGGTGCATCTTTTGCGTTCCCCTGCCAATGCAGAGCACCTCAACAGGTCCATTACGCAATACAAGGCAGGAAAGGCGACCGAGCGTGCGTTGGTAGGTGGGGATGAGTAGTCGGTTGCTTTGCTGGACCGACGAAGCATGGACTGACTACCTCTACTGGCAACGTCAGGACAAGAAGACCCTGAAGCGGATCAACAAGTTGATAGAAGACGTGAGGCGGTCTCCATTTGAAGGCATTGGCAAGCCGGAAGCCCTCAAGGAGAACCTGGCGGGTTTCTGGTCGCGTCGGATTGATGACACCAATCGACTTGTGTATGCGGTGGAGGATTCGTCTATCACGATCATCTCCTGCCGATATCACTATTAAGTGCGAGGTCGACTACCGACGCATCCTGTATCGGCGATCGACGGTACCGTCCTAGTAGCCGGAGGAAGTCGGGCCCATTCGGATGGCCAGCAGGGGCGGGCTTACGTGGGCTTTGACGAGGGTGCCGCGTGGAACTCGCGGTATTCGTCGAGGAAGGCGAGGCGGGTGGTGTCGGTGACGCGGTCGATGAACAGGGTGCCATCGAGGTGGTCGATCTCGTGCTGGAAGACGGTGGCGAGGAACCCTTCGGGTTCCAGGTGGCGAGGCGTGCCGTCGGGCTCGTAGTAGTCCACGGCGATGTGGCGCGGCCGGGCAACCTCCCCGCGCAGCCCGGGTACGGACAGGCAGCCTTCCCAGTAGCGTTGCGGGGTTGGGTCCAGCACGGTCACGGTCGGGTTGACGAGGACCAAGCGGCCGGTCGGCACGGCTCCGGGGTAACGGGTATTGCCCGGCTGGATCTCGATCACGGCTACGCGTAGCGGAACGCCGATCTGGGCAGCAGCCAGGCCGAGGCCTTCGCTGGCGTGCATGGTATCGACGAGGTCGTCCACCAGGGCGTGCAGCCCAGGGCTGTCAAAGTCCGAGTCGGGTACCGGGTCGCAGACGCGACGCAGATCGGGGTGCCCCATGCGCAGAATACGGCGAATGCTCATGGAAACGATGGTGCCACGGCGCCGCATCTTCCGCTGCTGCGGGAGATGCGCGATGGAATCGCGTGTTAGCTGGAAGGCGTCCAGCCATGCCCGGCATGCCAGGTTTCCCGAAACACCGCACGTTGTTTGATCGCGCGCAGCGGACGCGACAGGAACGCTCGCAGATCCGTTACTACATCGGAAAGCGGGAGGTGTGCCAGGGTGTTTTTCTTCAGGAATGCCTGCCACTGGATCTGCTTCGATCGGTCCTGTGCGAAGTCGTCGCTCAGGCCGAACGGGGTACCTTCCGGCAGCGGTGTCATGCGGCGTTCGAATGTCGCGTGAATGGCCTGGTACAGAATTTCGCCTTCGAAATCGGCATAACGCGACAAGACCCAGAGATCGAAGTAATCCTTCATACGACTGTTGGCGATGCCAAGCGACACCAGGGCCTCCAGCTTTTCGGCGACAACGGTCGAGCGGGGATAGGCGCGAAGCCTGGGGGCAGGCATGTCGGGCAAGATCACCGGGAACTCGATGGCGTCGGGGCCTGGTGTCACGGCATCGCCAAAACCCACGTCGATCTGCGTGTGACAGCGCGCACCGTCCAGCAGCCCTATCAACGTGATCCGCACACCGGAGTAGCTGGCCTCCTTGCGAATCGCCTCCGCCCGTACCGAGTCGGCCTGAAAATGGATTCCATCGTCCTGCTCCACCGAACAGACATCCCGAAACACAGCCTCAAGATGTGGCAGCTCGGCTGACCCAAAGCCCAGGAGGTCGGCATCACGCGTCGGTCGGTGCGGGATGTCGAACCACAGATCGAACAGCAAGGCGCCCTTGAGAAGGAACTGGTCTGCATGGGAGGAGGTGCTCAGGCGATACAGGAACCGTTCAAGGGCATAGCGGGTTAGGGAAACCCTGATCCATGTACACGCTCGCGTTGGTGTCCCAGGTTTTCCGAGACAAGGCGCGGTGCGCAGCCGGTAGTGGCTCTACCCGCAAGCGGCGTAATGCAGGATCGGGGAACCTGGGGTGCCAACCCCGAGGGGCTCGGCCGCTTTTGCGCGGGAACGGCGTTGCGGCTCCCTTGTGCAGAATGACTGCACGGCAGTCGCCGCGCCTTGTTCGCACGCAAAAGCGACTCGAGCGCGAGCGTGTACATGGACCAGGGTTTCCCTGGTACGAGGTTGTAGTCCTGCTTGTGGTTTCGGGCGTTTTCGAGCAGCCGGGCACGCACCGAGGCAGCGGGGTTTTTGGGACTCACGTCAGGCTCTCCAGATAAGGGCGCATGACATTGCCGACCCGGCACAGCCTGGCAAACTGCCAGAGTTCGTCCATGCGCACCCGCTTCTCACTCCAGGCCTCGCGCAGGGCCTCCAGAGCGACATCCAGGCCAATCTTGTTGCGGTACTTGAAACAGTCCGCGACCGTCCTGGCAATACCGGTGACGCGCACCGGAACCCCTTCGATCAAGTATTCCTCGACGCCTTCGGCAAGAAGAGGATCGGAAAAGCGGACAATACGCAGGGCCGGGTAGTCGATCCGGGGAGCGCGGGCCTTGTTGGGGATGGCAAGCCAGACCTCGAATGGCGACTGGGTGGTGAGATTATGGAAACGCAATGCCGAGAGCAGGCACACCACCGCTCGCGGATGCTTGCGCGCGGTCTCGGCCAGCGCGGTGTGTTCCGAGACAGGACGGTCCGGCAGCGCATAGAGGCCGCGCGCAACCCGCGCGAGCATGCCCTGACGGACGAGACGCGTCAGCGCAACTCTTGGCAGGCCTAGTGGTTCCAGGTCGCGCGACCGGATCAGTCCGCGTTTGCGCGCGAGATCGAGGATGGCTTCTGCGCTATTGCCCATGCCGGCATGCTGTTCCGTTATGACGGTAGAAGTCAATCACTACCGACAAAAAGAAACACCCTGATTGTCCACGACCGCGAGCGACGGATACGGTGCGGCGTCGCAGATACGACGCAGATCACGGTATCCACGGGCAGGATACGGCGGACGCTCATGGGAAGGATGGTGCCACGAAGCCGAGGCTGACGTTGGTACGGGGATACCTGCCGGAGAGGAACGCTGAAACAGGACGTTGCCCAGATGGGGTTATCGGCTGTGCGATGAGGAAGACACCCATCTTTCTGGCTGCCGCCTAGCCGTACTCGGCGCCCGCGTCAGGAGTCCGACCTTGATATACCATATTCAGTATGCATACTCTATTTGGTATGTGGGAGATCTTTGAACACAAGAGGGTAGAAAAGAGCCTGGCGGCCGCCCCTCCAGAAGTTCAGAAGCGGTACGAAAAGTGGAAGGACATCGTCACCATCTCCGGTCCGCAGGGGTTGCGGCATATTCGGGGCTTCAACGACGAAGCCTTGTCCGGCAAGTGGAAAGGCTTCCGATCGTCTCGACTGAATATCCAGTACCGCGTCATTTACCGGGTGGAGAAAGACAAGGTGCTCGTTGAAGTCGAGAAGGTAACTCCCACGATTACGGGAGGGCGTGACATGAGTGATTATCGCAACGCAAACAAGAGGGTCGAGGTTTCGGTTGGCGAATCGGTCCGGATCCTGCGTGAGCTTCAGGAAATGAGCCAGAACGATCTGGCGAATGCCTCCGGGATCCCCCAGTCGACCATTTCGGCCATCGAGAATGACCGTGTACGTCTCGGTGTTGATCGTGCCAAGGTCCTGGCAAGGGCATTGCGCTGCCACCCCGCCGTACTCGTATTCCCGGGCTGGGATGTCGAGCATGAATCGGCCGCATAGCCATCAAGCCATTCGGGAACACGCAAAGTCAGCAGGGCACCAGGTCGCAGACGCGACGCAGTTCGGGCGGCCCATACGCAGACACGGCCAACGCTTATTGATGGGGAGGATGGTGCTACGGGAAAGATAATGGTGGCCGGGGACGGAATCGAACCGCCGACACGGGGATTTTCAATCCCCTGCTCTACCAACTGAGCTACCCGGCCATACTGCGGGGGGATTCGTCCTGCGGACGAAGGGCGGTATTAAAGCGGCCCGGCGCCGCCACGTCAAGCATGCCGGGCCGGTCGCCGCTGAAAAGCCCGGATCAGGAGGCGTTCGGGTCGACGAAGCCTTCCGGCTTCTCGGAGCCTTCGCCGAACAGGAACTTTTCCATTTCCTCTTCCAGGAACTTGCGCGCCTTGGGATCGACCGGGGTCAGGCGGTATTCGTTGATCAGCATGGTCTGGTGGCTCAGCCAGGCCTGCCAGGCTTCCTTGGACACGTTCAGGTAGATCTTCTTGCCCATCTCGCCGGGATAGGGCGGGAAGTCCAGGCCTTCGGCCTCTTGCCCGAGTTTTACGCAGTTAACGGTTCGTGCCATTGCCGGGATCCTTGTCGTCGTGCAGATAACGCTGGATGGGGGCCGGGATGCCGACCGCCCGTGATGTGCCGGGTTTATACCAAATCACCCTGTCGCCTTCCATGATCCCACACGCGCCAGCCGGGAGGTCGAAGGGGCGGATACGCAGATCCAGGCGGTAGTGGCTGAAGCTGTGCTGCAGGCCGTGATCGGTGGCGGCCGGCACGGCGCCGGGCCACTGGGCCAGCACCCAGTCCTCCAGGGCCTCGGGGGTTTCGGCCTCGGGCAGGCTGTAGAGCCCGCCCCAGATGCCGTCCTGCCCGCGCTGCACCAGGGCGATGCCCTCGGGCGCGCGCAGGCAGGCGGCCCAGCGGGTGCGGGTGGGCAGGTCGCGGCGTGGCCGGGGCGAGGGCAGCGTAGCGGTCAGGCCCTGCTGCGCGGCGCCACAGTCCTGATGGACGGGGCAGGCGTCGCAGTCGGGCCGGCTGCGGGTACAGAGCAGGGCGCCCAGGTCCATGATGGCCTGGGTGTAGTCGGCACAGCGCGTGGCCGGGGTGCGCGCCTCGGCCTCGGCCCACAGCTCGCGCTGGACGGCCGGGCTGCCGGGCCAGCCGTGGATCGCGGCGTGGCGCGCGACCACGCGCTTGGCATTGCCGTCCAGGATGGCCTCGGGGGCATCATGCGCCTGGGCGGTGATCGCGGCGGCGGTCGAGCGGCCGATCCCGGGCAACGCCTCCAGGCCCTCGCGGCGAGCGGGGAAGACACCCCCGTGCTCCTCGACCACCACCTGCGCGGCCCGGTGCAGGTTGCGCGCGCGGGCGTAGTAGCCAAGCCCCGACCACTGGTGCAGCACGGCATCCTGCGGCGCCGCCGCGAGGCTCTGCACGTCGGGGAAGCGCTCCATGAAGCGGAGGAAGTAGGGGACGACGGTCTCCACCCGGGTCTGCTGCAGCATGATCTCGGAGACCCACACCCGATACGGCGTGCGCGGGTGCTGCCACGGCAGATCCTGGCGGCCGTGGCGGTCGAACCAGGCCAGCAGTCGCTCGGCGAAGGCGTTCATGGAGGGGCCGGGCATGGCGGCGCCCGCCCGGGAGGCGGGCACCGGCGGTGATCAGCGACTGCGGAAGCGGTCCAGGAGCCGGTCGGACTCCTGCTCGATGCGCTCGCGGGCGCGCCCTTCTTCCTCGTCCAGGCGTTCGCGGACGCGTTCCTCTTCCTCGCGCACCCGCTCGCGGGCCTCGTCCTCGTAGCGACCGCGCAGGGCGTCCTCCAGGTCGAGACGGAAGTTCGGGTCGGTGAAGGTCCCGCTGATGCGGATGGGCAGGGTCACGCCGCGCAGGTCGTCCAGTTCACGGCCGCCCTGGCCTTCCAGCGTGCCTACCACTGTCGTGTTCACGCGGTAATCGAGGCTGTCGTCGTTAAGGTCCGCCTGGCCTTCTCCGCGCACCCGCAGCAGGGGCGAGCTGGCGGCGAGGTCGTCGTTGCGGACCACGCCGTCGCGAATGGTGAAGCTGCCGGCCAGTTCGCTGAAGTCGGTCTGGTTGGGCTCGTCCTCTTCCAGCTGTTCGCCGCGCAGCCGCGCCTCGGCGCGGCGGATGATCTGGGCCACGTTGATACCGCGCACCGCGCCGTCCTCGAAGCGCATGTTGCCGGAGCCGTTCAGGGCCCCTTTCAGCTCGCTCAGCAGCTCGCCGCGGGTGCTGATGTCCAGCTCCAGGTTGCCGGTACCCATCAACCGCGCGTCGTCGCCCTGGAAGTCCTCCAGCAGGGCGCCGATATCCAGGCCCTGCAGGTCGGCGGCCAGTTCGTAGCGCGGGGCATCGTGGCGGGCGTCCAGGCGCAGGCGGCTGGTCAGCTCGCCGTCGTAGGCGGCGGCGTTCAGCGGCTCGATGTTCCAGTCGCCCGCCTCGCCCCGGATCTGCAGTTCGATGTTGCGCAGGACCATGCCCATCACGTCCAGGCGGTCCAGCGCAGCGCGGCCGTCCACGTCGACGCTGCGCAGCGCCTCCAGCGGCAGTTCGATGGCGAGGTCCTCGTCGGCATCGCGTTCGCCGTTGCCGTTGTCGGTACGCGCCTCTTCCACCTCCGGCGGCAGGTAGCGGTCGAGGTTCAGGCGTTCGCCGGAGACATCGAAGGTGATCTTCGGGCGCTCACCGCGGCCATCCCAGCCGGCGGAGCCGCTCAGCATGGTGTCGTCCACGGTCACCAGGAACGGGGACATCTCCAGGGCCTGGAAGCTGCCGCTGGCCGAGAAATCGAACGCGACGCGCGCCAGCGCGTCGGGGTCGTTGGTCTGCGGCGCCTCCAGGCCCAGGTCGGTCAGCACGTCCTTCAGATTGACGGTGTTGGTACGCATCTCGGTGCGCACCTGCGGCACTTCGCCATCCAGATCGGACAGCTCGGCGAACCCGGTCAGACGCAGATCGGAAACCCCCAGCGTCAGGCGTTCGAAGCGCAGGGTCATGGCGTCGGCCATCTCCAGCCCCACGTCGCTCTCCAGCGTCATGCCGACGGCGCGCGGCAGGCCACCGCCATCCAGGCCCAGGGTCGCGTTCAGACGGCGCACGGAATAGCGCTCATTGAGCAGGTCGACGTTCATCAACCCGCCCAGATCAAGGGCTAGCTCCACCGGTTCGGCCAGGTCGCCGCCCTCGGCACGCACGACCGCCTCCAGATCAAGGCGCGTCTCGATACCCGGGCGGAAGCGCCCGACCTGCAGCTCGAACGGCTCCAGGGTCGCCTGCATGCCGGACTCGCGGTCATCCCAGTGCACGCGGGCGTTGGTCAGGGAGATCCCGGCCACGTCGATGCGCTGCAGGGCCAGACGGGTCTCGGTCTCGGTGCGCTCGTCGTCATCCGCGCCCACGGCCTCGTCGCGGGCGGCGCCGGCGTGATCCAGCAGGTCGTCCCAGTTGTTGCGGCCCTGTTCGTCGCGCGCCAGGTTCAGGCGCACACCGTCGGCCTCCACGCGCTGAACCTCCAGCTCGCGGCGCAGCAGTGGCATTACCGCGACCGCGACATCCACCACATCGACCTCGGCGAACGGCTCGTCGCCGAAGCCCTCGGCGTTGCCGAAGCGCACCTCTTCCAGGCGCAGCCCGAGGCTGGGGAACAGGGTCAGACCGATCGGCCCGGACAGGGTCAGTTCACGGCCGGTGGCCTCCTGCACCTCGGCCTCGATGCGCTCCTTGTAGTCATTGGCATCGAAGGTGACCAGCAGGTACGCGGCCACGATGATGGCCAGCAGGATCAGGACGGCAATCAGGCCCAGCAGGCGCTTGATCCATTTCATTCGGAATCTCCTTTCGGTTCGGCCCGCCAGGTGCCACTGCGGCCCCCGCGTTTCTCCAGCAGGCGAACACCATCAATTTGCATGCCGCGATCCACGGCCTTGCACATGTCATAGACCGTCAGCAGCGCGGTGGACACGGCGGTCAGCGCCTCCATCTCCACGCCAGTCTGCGCGTGCACCTCGCAGGTGGCCTGTACGCGCACGGCGGTGTCTTCCGTCTCCAGCTCCAGGGCCACCCGGGTCAGGCCGATCGGGTGGCACAGCGGGATCAGGTCGCCGGTCTTCTTGGCCCCCATGATGCCAGCCACCCGGGCAATGCCGAGGACGTCCCCTTTCGCATGGCGGCCTTCGCGGATGCGCTGCAGGGTATCCGGCTGCATATGGATGCGCCCCTCGGCGATCGCCACGCGGTGGGTGACGGACTTTTCGCCGACATCGACCATGTGCGCATGGCCTTCGGCATCGAAGTGAGTGAATTCGTTCATGATGGCTATAATGCTTGACTCGCAGCCATGTTTACAGGGGCCGGAATGACCGTACACGTTCACTATTTCGCGCGTCTGCGCGAGGAACTGGGCCGCCCGAACGAAGAGGCGGAACTCCCCGCCGGCGGCATGACCGTTGGCGGGCTGTGGCAGCACCTCCATCAGGAGGCCCCGCCGGAACGCCTGATGGCCGCGGTCAATCAGGAGCAGGCCAGCCTGGAGACCCCGGTGCGCGACGGTGACGAGGTGGCCTACTTCCCGCCGGTCACGGGGGGCTGAAGTGGCGGTCGAGATCTATCCCGAGGACTTCGACCCCTGGGCCCTGGTGGCGCGGGCCGAGCAGGCCATCCCGGCCAGCGCACGCGGCGCTGCCAGCGTGTTCGTCGGCCGCATGCGCGACTTCAACGAGGACGAGGACGTGACCGGGCTGTTCCTGGAGCACTACCCGGGAATGACCGAGCGCGAGCTGGAACGCATCGTCGCCGAGGCCGAGGCGCGCTGGCCGCTGCTGGGCTGCCATGTGGCCCACCGCGTGGGCGACGTGCGCCCGGGCGACGCCCTGGTGCTGGTGGCGACCTGGTCGGCCCACCGCGTGGCCGCCCGCGACGCCTGCAGCGACATCCTGGAACGCCTGAAGCACGAGGCCCCGTTCTGGAAGCGCGAAACCCTCACCGACGGCACCCAGCGCTGGGTGGAGAAGAACACCCCGGGTTTCTGAACCCCACCCCTGCAGGAGCCTGCTTGCAGGCGAATGCTCCTGCCCGTGTCCGGCTTTGGCAGGGGCTTCGCCTGCAAGCAGGCTCCTACAGGGGTGGGCCAGGGCCTCGGGATTCCCGCTCGCATACGTCCCTACACCCTCGTCAACCCGGCCGCGGCGGAGCGGAGAGCCGGGATGACGAGACATGGGGGTTGCGCGATGGAAGCATTCTTGTGGGAGCGGGCTTGCCCGCGAAGCCCCCGCCCGCGTCCGGCTTTGGCAGGAGCATTCGCGGGCAAGCCCGCTCCCACAAAAGCCCTCGCCGGTAGTGATCACACCTACCTCAGGGTGAGGTAGAGGGTCTGGTTGCCGCGGCGCAGCTGCAGCTCCAGGGTCTGGTGGGCGGCCAGTTGCTGCGGCAGGTCGGCCAGGCGCTCGATGCGCTGGCGGTTGATCGCCAGCAGCACGTCGCCGGGGCGCAGGCCGGCCCGCGCCCCGGCGGTGCCGGGCTCCACCGCGATGACCGCCACGCGGCTGCGACCGTCGTTTCCTGTGGTCTCGGACAGGCGTACGCCGTCGAGCCGCGGGTGGATGGCCGCCCCCTCGATGCGCCGCTCTTCCGGGCGATCCAGTCGCGCGACGATCTGCCGTTCCGTCCCGTCGCGCAGGATGTCCAGATCCACCTCGGACCCGGCGCGCAGCAGGCCCAGGCGGTTGCGCAGGTCGCTCGCGCTGCGCACCGTCTGGCCGTCCACCCGCAGGACGATGTCGCCGTGGGCCAGGCCGGCGCGCTCGGCGGCCGAGCCGCGCACCACGCGGGTGATCACGGCGCCCTGCGAGAGGTCCAGACCGAAGGCCTGGGCCAGCGCCGGGGTGAGGTCCTGCATCTCCACGCCCAGCGCGCCGCGCTCGACCCGACCTTCGGCCAGCAGGTGCTCCTGGATCTGGCTGGCCATGTTGGCGGGGATCGCGAAGCCGATGCCGATGTTGCCGCCGCCCCGCGCGAGGATGGCGGTGTTGATGCCGACCAGTTGGCCGCGCAGGTTGACCAGCGCCCCGCCGGAGTTGCCCGGGTTGATTGAGGCATCGGTCTGGATGAAGTCCTCGAAGCCGGCGCCACCCAGGCCGCTGCGGCCCAGGGCGCTGACGATGCCGCTGGTTACGGTCTGACCGAGGCCGAAGGGGTTGCCGATGGCGACCACGAAGTCGCCCACGCGCAGGGCGTCGGAGTCGGCCAGCGGGATCGCCTGCAGG
Organism: Thioalkalivibrio sp. ALE28; assembly: GCF_000377425.1. Taxonomy (NCBI): domain Bacteria; kingdom Pseudomonadati; phylum Pseudomonadota; class Gammaproteobacteria; order Chromatiales; family Ectothiorhodospiraceae; genus Thioalkalivibrio; species Thioalkalivibrio sp. ALE28. The sequence continues at coordinate 29,753 of NZ_KB898108.1, forward strand.
TCCTCCGCGTCGATGCGGATCACGGCGACATCGGTGGCCGGGTCGGTGCCCACCACCTCGGCCTCGTACTGACGGCCATCAAAGAGCGTGACCAGGATGGTGTCGGCGCGGGCGATCACGTGGCTGTTGGTCAGGATGGTGCCAGCCCCGGCATCCACGATGACCCCGGAGCCCAGGCCCTGGCGCTCGCGTTCACGCGAACGCTCGGGGACATCGAAGAAACGGCGGAAGAAGGGATCGTCGAACAGCGGGCTGACCGATTCCACCACGCGGGCGCGGGTGGCGATATTGACCACGCCGGGGATGGTCCGCTCGAGCATCGGTGCCAGCGAGGGCAGCGGCTGGCCGTCCACCGCGGCCGGTAGCTGGGCGGTGGCCGGTGCGGCCCCGAACAGGGTCAGGGCCAGGATCAGGAGGGGAACAAGCCGACGCATGGGCGCTCCTCGAACGGGGTTCCGGTTATCAGGGCGCCAGGTTGGCGCGCGGGGCGAAGGACGACTTCTCGGCCATCTTGCGGTACCAGTCGCCGGCCTCTTCCTCCGGCGGCACCTGCACCATCAGCTTCAGGTAGAGATCCCCCGGCGGCTTGCCCGGCAGGCCCTTGCCCTTCAGGCGCATCTGCTTGCCCGACTGCGAGCCGGCCGGAACCTTCAGATTGACCCAGCCATGCGGCGTGGGGACCTCGATGGTCGCGCCCAGCGCGGCCTCCCAGGGCGTGATCGGGATCTCGCGGTAGAGATTGCGGCCGTCCAGGGTGTAGCGGCTGTCCGGCTTGACCCGGATCTCCAGCAGCAGGTCGCCGGCGCCGCCACTGCCGACCCCCGGGTCGCCCTGACCGCGCACGCGCAGGCGCGAGCCGTCCCGGGCCCCGGCGGGGATGCGTACACGCTGTACCCGGCCCTCGGCATCGTTGACCGACACCTCGGTGCCCTTGAGCGCCTGGTCCAGAGTGATCTCCACCCGGCCCTCGCGGTCGGCCCCGCGCATGTTGAAGCCGGCCCCGCCCGCACGGCGGCGACCACCGCCCATGCCGCCGCCACCAAAGATGGAGTCGAAGAAGTCCGAGAAGCCGCCGAAGTCGGCCCCGGCTCCGGCGCCCCCGCGGGCCCCGCCGTGCTGGCTCCAGCCGTCCCAGCCGGGCGGCGGGCGGAAGTCCTGGCCCTGGCGCCAGTTGGAGCCGAGCTGGTCGTAGGCCTTGCGCTTTTCCGGATCGCCCAGGGCCTCGTACGCCTCGTTGACCTCCTTGATGCGGGTCTCGGCGTCCGGGTCCTTGCTGACATCCGGGTGGTACTTGCGCGCCAGCTTGCGGTAGGCCTTCTTGATCTCGTCCTGGCTGGCGTCGCGGCTCACACCGAGGATCTTGTAGTAATCCTTGAATTCCATTGCGTTCCTCGAGCGGTTGCGGCTTCCTCGGGTGACACCCGGATCCCGCCACATGATAGCCGGGATGCGGCTGTCACCCCGGGAGACACGGGCCGCAGAACTAGATCCCTGTCTCCCAAGGCTTAAAAAGACGAGGCGCTACCGCGGGTGGCACCCGGGGCAGCGCCCGTGGCTGCGCACGCCGCGGGGATCCGCGGCGTGCGACGGGAGGCCGGATCAGCTCTCGATCTGGATCCGGCGCGGCTGCACGCGGGCCTGCTTCGGAATGCGGACTTCCAGCACGCCATTCTCGCTGCGCGCGGAGATGTTGTCGGCGTCCGCCGTGTCCGGCAGCGAGAAGCGGCGGAAGAAACTGCCACGCACGCGCTCGATGCGCTTGTAGCCGTTCTTCTCCTCTTCGCTGTCGTGCTTGCGCTCGCCGCGCAGGGTCAGTACGCCGTTCTCCATGTGCAGCTCGATATCCTTCGGGTCCACCCCGGGGATGTCGGCATGCAGCACGTAGGCATCGGTCTCTTCGCGGATATCCACCGCGGGGGCCCAGTCGGAGGTCGCGGCGGAGTCCTCGGTGCCGGGCATGTCCGGCATGCGACCGAGTTCACGCGACAGTTGGCCGAGCAGGCTGAACGGTTCGTAACGGGTCATGGTCATGGCGTTCCCTCCTTGTGCGGGTGTCATCTGACTCACCCATAGAGGTAGGGACACATCCCGCGTTTTCAAGGGCCTGGAGTCATGCCCGTTACGCGAGACGGCGAAACTCGCGCAGCTTGTAGTCGTCATCGGTGACCAGCTCGAACACGCCGTGTACGCCGCGCTGATCCAGGTGGCTGCGCAGCAGCCGGGCGGGGAATTGCACGCTCTCGCCGCTGTCGGCCTGGGCGAAGACCACCGCGGCGCGCCCCGTGTAGTAGTCCTCCATCTCCTGGCGCGAGATGGCGAGACGCAGGCGGAACCGGCGCATCGGCTATTCCAGGTTCTGCACCTGCTCGCGCAGCTGCTCGATCAGGACCTTCATCTCCACGGTGGCGCGGGTGATCTCCAGGTCATGCGACTTGGACGAGATGGTGTTGGCCTCGCGGTTGAACTCCTGCATCAGGAAGTCGAGCCGCCGCCCGCTGGGTCCACCCTGGTCCAGAATCTCGTGCACGGCGGCCACATGACCGTCGATGCGGTCCAGCTCCTCGGCGATGTCCATGCGCTGGGCCAGCAGGGCCACCTCCTGCTCAAGCCGCTTGGGATCCAGGTTCAGGTCCAGTTCGTGGATGCGGGCAAGGATGCGGCCGCGCTGCTCGTCCAGCATCGGCTCGCGCCGCGCGCGAATCGTCCCGGCGTGTTCCGCCAGGGCGTCCAGGCGCGAGCGCATGCCGTCGGCCAGGGCCGCGCCCTCGGTCGTGCGCATCGTGACCAGGGCCTCCAGCGCGCTGTCGAAGCCCGCCAGCAGGGGCTGCGCGAGGCTCTCGCCGACATCGGCGTTGCCCTGGAGCACCCCCGGCCAGCGCAGGACGTCCAGCGGCGAGACCGGCGCCGGGTTCGGCAGCATGCGCTCGATGGAGGCGCAGGCCCCGATCAGCGCCCGGACGCGCTCGTGATCGAAGGCCTCCGGGGCGTTGTCGGCCTGGCCACGGTCGCGCAAGACCGCATCCACCTTGCCGCGCGCCAGGCGGGCCTTCAGGCGGCTGCGCACCTCGGCCTCCAGCGAACGCAGGTGATCGGGCAGGTGGACGCGCAGCTCGAGATAGCGGTGGTTGACGCTCTTCAGTTCCCAGTCGAACACGCCCGCGTCCAGGCTCATCGCGTGCCGGGAAAATCCGGTCATACTGGTGATCATGCGTCCCTCCATGGTGATCCCTGCTGCGTGTGGCGGTGGCGGCCCGTATACTGCGCCCCACTCAAATCTAGCAAGGATCACAGCATGCGACCCAGTGGCCGAACAGCCGACGCAATGCGCCCCGTGCGTTTTACCCGCCATTTCACCCGCCACGCGGAGGGTTCCGTACTGGTGGAGTTTGGCGATACCCGCGTGCTGTGCAACGCCACGGTGGAGTCGCGCGTGCCGCCGTGGCTGAAGAACAAGGGCCGCGGCTGGGTCACCGCCGAATACAGCATGCTGCCGCGTTCCACCCATGACCGCATGGTGCGCGAGGCCGCGCGCGGAAAGCTGGGCGGCCGCACCATGGAGATCCAGCGCCTGATCGGCCGCTCGCTGCGCGCGGTGGTGGACCTGGAGGCCCTGGGCGAGCGCCAGATCATTGTCGACTGCGACGTGATCCAGGCCGACGGCGGCACCCGTACCGCCTCGATCAGCGGGGCCTATGTCGCGCTGTACGACGCCATCCGCAAGGCGCGCGAACAGGGCCTGGTCCGCAAGGACCCGCTGCACGGTCAGGTGGCGGCGATCTCGGTGGGCATCTTCGGCGGCGAGCCGGTGCTGGACCTGGATTACGACGAGGACTCGCAGGCCGAGACCGACCTCAACCTGGTGATGAACGAGGCCGGCGGCGTGATCGAGATCCAGGGCACGGCCGAGGGCCACGCCTTCCGCCGCGACGAGCTGGACCAGATGCTGGACCTGGGCGAGAAGGGCATCCAGGAGATCTGCGAGGCCCAGCGCGCCGTGCTGGCCGAGGGCTGATCATGGGCGATCCGCGCCGCGTCGTCCTGGCCACCGGCAACCCCGGCAAGCTGCGCGAGATCCGCGCCCTGCTGGAACCGCTGGGGCTGGCGGTCGAGGCACAGTCCGAACACGCCGTGCCCGAGGCCGACGAGACCGGCCTGACGTTCGTGGAGAACGCGATCCTCAAGGCGCGCAACGCCGCCCGCCACACCGGACTGCCGGCGATCGCCGACGACTCCGGGCTGGAGGTCGATGCCCTGCACGGCCAGCCGGGGATCTACTCCGCGCGCTATGCCGGCCCCGATGGCGACGACGCGGCCAATAACGCCAAGCTGCTGGAGGCACTGGCCGGCGTCCCGCCGGAACAGCGCGGCGCACGGTTCCGCGCGGTCGTGGTGTACCTGGAGCATGCCGAGGATCCGGCGCCGATCATCGCCCAGGGGGTGTGGCCCGGGCGCATCGCGGAACAGGCCAGCGGCGCCGAGGGCTTTGGCTACGACCCCCTGTTCTTCGTGCCTCAGGAGGGCTGCACCTCGGCCGAGCTGCCCCCGGAGACCAAGAACCGCCTGAGCCATCGCGGTCAGGCCCTGCAAGAACTCGGGAGCGCCCTGCGCGAGCGCATGGGCAACCCGCCGGCCTGACAACCCACGCCGTCCGGCACCGGGGCCACCCGGAGAGATCGCCACGGCGCTGCGCGCCTCGTGATGACGGGGACTTCCCGTCGTTGCGAGGCTCCACAGGGGCCGTGGCAACCTCCCGACGACACCCCGGCGCATGTTCGGACCCGCGTCGGGCCAGGCCGGGAAGATCGCCACGCGCCTGCGGCGCTCGCGATGACTGTGCTTCCTGCCCCCGTCATCGCGAGGCGCGCAGCGCTGTGGCGGTCGGCAGGGGGCCACCGGCGCGCAAGGCCGCAATGGCGGGACTGGGTCCTTTCGACGCCACCCGCCCCCTCGCCTATGCTTCGCACATGACTGCCGCGCTGACCCATCCGCCGCCCCTGGCGCTGTATGTGCACCTGCCCTGGTGCGTGCGCAAGTGCCCGTACTGCGACTTCAACTCGCACGAGCCGCGCGGCGAGCCGCCCTTCGATGACTACGTGGACGCGCTGCTGCGCGACCTGGAAGGCCAGCTGCCGGATATCTGGGGCCGGCGGCTGGAGAGCGTCTTCATTGGCGGCGGCACCCCCAGCCTGTTCCCGCCGGAGGCGCTGGATGCTCTGCTTTCCGGCCTGCGCGCCCGGCTGCCGCTGCGACCGGACTGCGAGGTGACGCTGGAGGCCAACCCCGGGACCGCCGACCGCGCCTACTTCCGCGGCTACCGCGAGGCGGGGGTCAACCGGCTGTCGCTGGGCATCCAGAGCTTCGACGACGCGATGCTCGCGCGCCTGGGGCGCATTCACGGTGCGACGGAGGCCCTGAGCGCGGTGGAGCATGCCCGTGCCGCCGGCTTCGAGGCGATCAACCTGGACCTGATGTTCGGTCTGCCGGGGCAGTCGGTCGCGGCCGGGATCGCGGATCTGCAGGCGGCGATCGAGCAGGACCCGGGACATATCTCCTGGTATCAACTGACCCTGGAACCGAACACCCTGTTCGCGGCGCGCCCGCCCGAGCTGCCGGAGGATGCGACGATCGAGGAATTGTTTGCCCGCGGCCAGTCCCATCTGACGGCGGCTGGCTATACTCGATACGAGGTATCCGCCTATGCACGTCCGGGGCAGGAATGTCGGCACAACCGCAACTACTGGACCTTCGGCGATTACCTCGGCATCGGGGCCGGGGCCCACGGCAAGCTGACGCAGGTCCATCAGGGCGCGATCCTGCGCCGCATGAAGCCGCGCCAGCCCGAGGCCTGGCTGGCCGAGCCGCAGGCGCACAAGGATCAGGCCGTGGACACGGCGGAGCGGCCTTTCGAGTTCCTGCTGAACGCGCTGCGGCTGGTGGAGGGTGTGCCGGCGGCGAGCTTCGAGGCGCGCTGCGGCCTGCCACTGGCGATGCTGGAACCCGCACTTTCGGAACTGCGCGCGGACGGGCTGCTGGTCGCGGATCCGGAACGGCTGCAGGCCACGGAACGGGGCCTGGCGTTTCTCAACAACGTGCTGGAACGTTTTCTTCCGGAAGGGACGCCGCAGGACTCGGTTGCCACGCCGATCGCCTGGCCCGCAGGCCGGGAGGAGGGTCGATGATGCGTCCCGTCGAGTTTGTCGGTTTTGCCTGCCCCTGGTGCGGCGAGCCCGGCGAGACCACGGTGGACATGGTCAGTAACGACCGCGAGTGGATCGAGGACTGCGCGGTGTGCTGTGCCCCGATCGTGTTCCGCCGCGAGGATGCCGGCGACGAGGAGGTCCCGCGCATCGAGGCCCGACGGGAGGGCGAGTGAGCGAAGCGCCGCCCTATACCCCGATTGCCTGCGAGCGCTACTCCGAGCTGGAGCTGGCGATCGTGCGCGGGCAGTTTCTGCGCACGCACTGGCGGCGCGGCGAGATGGACCGGATCGCGATCGTGCGCCCGCTGGACCTGCGCACCCGGCGCGGTGCCGAATACCTGATCCTGCGCGACACCGCGGGCCGCCGGCAGTGGTGGCGCCTGGACCGCCTGATCAGCTTCGAACCCGTCTCGGGCTGAACACCAAAAGGCAACCTACAGGAAGGCATAAAGACGGGAAGAACGGATCAAAATGGGCCTGTAACAGCCTCCGACGATGGGCCGACCCATGAGGCCTCGGCCCTGCCCGGATACCCCTGAAACCTTCTGTTCTTCGAACCTTCCTGTAAACCGCCCTTGCCTTTCGAGGCAGAGGCGGCCACGGCGGGGCGCAGCGTGGGAAACACTGATTAATGTGCCCGCTCGCGTTGGCACCCCAGGTTTTCCGAGACAAGGCGCGGTGCGTAGCCGGTAGTGGTTCTACCGGCAAGGGCCGCAACGCAGGATCGGGGAACCTGGGGTGCCAACCCCACATATCATTGAAAGCAGGGGCTCGGCCGCCCGTTGTTATCAAAAACGGGCGCGCGCACGGCGTTGCGGCTCCCTTGTGCAGAGTGACTGCACGGCAGTCACCGCGCCTTGTTCGCACGCAAAAGCGACTCGAGCGCGAGCGGGCACATTAATCAGTGTTTCCCTAGCTGCGCTTCATCTGGTCGAAGAATTCGGAATTGGTCTTGGACGACTGCATGCGGCCGAGCAGGAATTCCATGGCCTCGATGTCGTCCATGCCGTGCAGGAACTTGCGCAGGATCCAGAGCTTTTGCAGCTCGTCCGGGGCGGTCAGCAGTTCCTCGCGGCGGGTGCCGGAGCGGTTCACGTTGATCGCCGGGTAGATGCGCTTCTCGGCGATGCGGCGTTCCAGGTGCACCTCCATGTTGCCGGTGCCCTTGAACTCCTCGTAGATCACTTCGTCCATCTTGGAGCCGGTATCCACCAGCGCGGTGGCGAGGATGGTCAGGCTGCCGCCCTCTTCCACGTTGCGCGCGGCGCCGAAGAAGCGCTTCGGGCGATGCAGGGCGTTGGCGTCCACGCCGCCGGTCAGGACCTTGCCGGAGCTCGGCGCCACGGTGTTGTAGGCGCGCGCCAGGCGGGTGATGGAGTCCAGCAGGATGACGACGTCGCGCTTGTGCTCGACCAGCCGCTTGGCCTTCTCGATCACCATCTCGGCGACCTGCACATGGCGCTGGGCCGGCTCGTCGAAGGTGGAGGAGACGACCTCGCCCTGGACCATGCGGTCCATCTCGGTGACCTCCTCCGGGCGCTCGTCGATCAGCAGCACGATCAGGTAGCACTCGGGGTAGTTCGCGGCGATGCTCTGCGCGATGTTCTGCAGCATCAGCGTCTTGCCCGCCTTGGGCGGGGAGACGATCAGGCCGCGCTGGCCCTTGCCGAACGGCGCGACGATGTCGATCACGCGGGCGGTGATGTCCTCGGTGGAACCGTTGCCGCGCTCCATGCGCATGCGCTCGTTGGCATGCAGAGGGGTCAGGTTCTCGAACAGCACCTTGTGCTTGGCGTTCTCCGGCGGCTCGAAGTTGATCTCCGAGACCTTCAGCAGTGCGAAGTAGCGTTCGTTGTCCTTGGGCGGGCGGATCTTGCCGGAGATGGTGTCCCCGGTGCGCAGGCCAAAGCGGCGGATCTGGCTGGGCGAGACGTAAACGTCGTCCGGGCCGGCCTGGTAGGAGCTGTCGGCGCTGCGCAGAAAGCCGAAGCCGTCCGAGAGGATCTCGAGGACGCCGTCGCCGTAGATGGCCTCGCCGCTCTTGGCGTGGGCCTTGAGCAGGGCAAAGATGATCTCCTGCTTGCGCGCGCGGGACATGTTCTCGATGCCCTTTTCTTCGGCGAAGGCCACGAGATCGGCAGCGGACATCCGCTTCAATTCGGTCAGATTCATGCGTGGGGTGCTGTATTCAACGTGGATGATCGGCGACCGGGGGTGGCCGCACGGATTGACTGGAAGGAGGCAGGGAATGGCCTGGCGGCCACTCGAACTCGTTCGATGGTAAGCGAGGCGGCGGCGCGGGGCAAGCCCGGCGAAGCCATGCGCCTGCTGGGCCTGGCGGCGGACCGCCAGGCGCGGATATTACAGGTGCTGGTCCAGGAACGCGGTCAGCTGCGACTTGGACAGGGCACCGACCTTGGTGGCCTCGACATCGCCGCCCTTGAACAGCATGAGCGTCGGGATCCCGCGGATGCCAAACTTCGGCGGCGTGGACGGGTTCTCGTCGATGTTCAGCTTGGCGACCTTGACCTTGCCGGCGTATTCTTCGGCGATTTCGTCCAGAATGGGCGCGATCATCTTGCAGGGACCGCACCACTCGGCCCAGTAGTCCACCAGGACGGGCTGGTCGGCCTTCAGGACGTCCTCGTCGAAACCGGCGTCCGATGTGTAAACAATTTTGTCGCTCACTCCGAGCCCTCATGACTTGGGTTGGGGGAACAGCCCGCACCGCCGGCTGCTCGGCCTTACTATCGACGATCAGCGCCGGACAGTTCAAGTAACAGGCAGCACCCGAGGAACCCGATGACCGAAACCGCCCAGGACACGCCCCGCTTCGACCAGCTCGATCTGCCCGAACCCGTCCAGGCGGGCATCCGCGCCACCGGTTTCGAGACCTGCACCCCGATCCAGGCGCAGACATTGCCGATCGCCCTGGCCGGGCGCGACGTCGCCGGCCAGGCGCAGACCGGGACCGGCAAGACCGCGGCCTTCCTGATCGCGACCTTCAACCGGCTGCTGCGCCAGGCGCCCTCGCCGAACCGCCGCCCCACGGACGTGCGCGCCCTGATCCTGGCGCCGACCCGCGAACTGGCCATCCAGATCCACAAGGATGCCGAGTCGCTGGGCGCGGAGACGGGGCTGAAGCTGGCCCTGGCCTACGGCGGCACCGGCTATGACACGCAGCGCGAGCAGCTCGAGGCCGGGGCGGACATCCTGATCGGGACACCGGGGCGCATCATCGACTACTTCAAGCAGAAGGTCTTCGGCCTCAAGTACACCGAAGTGGTGGTGCTGGACGAGGCCGACCGCATGTTCGATCTCGGCTTTATCAAGGATGTGCGCTTCCTGATGCGCCGCTGCGCACCCCCCGGCGAGCGCCTGTCCATGCTGTTCTCGGCCACGCTGTCCTACCGCGTGATGGAGCTGGCCTTCGAGCACATGAACAACCCGGAGAAGGTCCAGGTCGAGGCCGAGACCCTGACCGCGGACCGCGTGCGCCAGGTGATCTACTACCCGGCCAACGACGAGAAGATCCCGCTGCTGCTGGGGCTCGCGCGTGACCTGGAGCCCGAGCGCGCGATCGTGTTCGTGAACACCAAGCATGGCGCCGAGAAGGTCTGCGACTGGCTGAACGCGAACGAGCAGAAGGCCGCCCTGCTGTCGGGGGACGTGCCACAGCGCAAGCGCCAGACCCTGCTGGAACAGTTCGCCTCCGGGGAGTACCGCTTTCTGGTGGCCACCGATGTCGCCGCGCGCGGGCTGCACATCCCCGCGGTCAGTCACGTCTTCAACTTTGACCTGCCGCAGTCCGGCGAGGATTACGTGCACCGCATCGGGCGCACGGCCCGCGCCGGCGCCGAGGGCGACGCGATCAGCTTCGGCTGCGAGGACTCGGCCTTCTACCTGCCGGACATCGAGAGCTATCTGGGCGAGCGCATCCCCACCGCGAGCGTCGACCCCGAGCGACTGTTCCAGGATGCCGTGAAACCGAAGCCGCGTCCGCGCAAGCCTCGAAACGACAACCGCAGAGGCTCTAGTCCGGGGCGCCGTGGGGGTGCAGCAGTGAAGCGCCGATAGCGCAACTGACGCTTGGAAGCTTGTCCGAATGCGCCCGAATCTGGTGGCAAGGCAAGCTTTCAATTCGAAGAGAGAAGCCTGCCCAGCGGCCTAACTCCACCTAGCCAGCCTGGTACATCAGCTAAGCTGCTATCTGGCCATTTTGGCCACGCCGGTAAATCGCCTCGGCAAGCGCGCGCAGCACTTCTGGTTTGATTCCCTCGAAGCGGACATGCTCAGTCACCCACTCAAGACCAAATTCATCAGCCAAAACGCCAAATGACTCGTCAGCATAGGACTCTGAAACGGACTCCACAGAGGAAAAATTCACTGTCACAAGGCCAGCTTTCGACGCAGCAATCACTTCGGCGCGAAGGGCTGCCGCAGTTGTACGCGACGCTAGATCTGTCCCATGCAGATGGATAGTTGCGAAATCACTCATCGCGGTCCTCCTTGTAACAAGCGCATGAGAGCCTCTACCTCGGGTTCTTGGGGATCACCGCTGTGTTTGGCAACCAAGCTCTCACGAAAACGGCAGGAGATTGAGACCCCCTGCCAAAACGTGTCTATCTGAGAATAGCTCTTTTTGCCCCCGCTATCCATGCGCATGATCGAGTTTCCCGAGGCAATGTTAGCTCGCCACAGAAGTCCGAGGCCAAGCGGACCAGCTTGGGCAACCCAAGCCCTTGGTGGTGATTCCCGTAGTTCGTGTGGCGTGCCAAGCCCTGCATTGGGTTCCCAGAAACATCTTCAGGGAGGGTCTGGACCAAGGGGTCTTCCGATTCGTTCACCAATTTTGTCGAATGCCCCTCTTGGATACACCAATCAATCGCTTGCTCGTGGTTAGCGGGCGCTAACCCGACACGGTGCATTTCCTGGAAAAAACCAATCCCCCCATCAGCCAAGGCAAATTCCAGATAGGAATCCTGTTTATGAGGCACTTTCCAGCGCTGCGCCATAGACACACCTAGCGACATGCCGTGAGCCCAGACATTGTCATGGAGATCACCTACCACAGAGAAGAGATCCCGGGTGAATTGGCCAAACTGCTCGTCCCACGGAGCAATATTCCGGATGCAGCCATTGATCTGGCCCGTGGCACGATCAACCGCTTCGCGATTATCCAGCATCACCAATGGCGAGTATCGGCACCCAGCCCCGTGGCGTTCATAGGGATACGTATCTCTTCCGCCCAAGATTCGTTCTAGGGCGATTGCTCCCGCGTACTCTCGGAGATCTTCCGTAGGAAAAGCTACGTTGTCGATGGGGACATGCCTCGCGCGCGCCCTGATAGCGAACGTGACCCAAAATCCCGGCGTGCAGAATCCTAGGGGCACCCGCGCAGACAAGGACGCCTCGTTGATGAGCCCGTCAATCTCATTCAGGACGCGAGTGGCGTTGTATTCCGGCATAGCGGTGGTCGACGAATGACGCTTAACGACAAGGACCGAATGGACTTCGGCTCCAAGCGTGAAGAGGGGCGGGAAGATGGTGCCGGCGAGAGGAGTCGAACCTCCGACCTATCGATTACGAATCGGTGCCGGTGACCAAACAATGTAGAGGGCGTTACGTCAGGTGACCCGTGAGGACTGGTAAACACACCAGTACCAAGGGGAACCATTATGACAGTCCGAATCACGACCGCATCAACCAAGGGCGGTGTCGGCAAGACCACCGTCACGGCCAACCTCGGCGCCTACCTCGCGGACCTCGGCTACAAGGTCCTGCTGATCGACGCCGACATCCAGCCCACCCTGTCCAGCTACTTCCCGGTGGACCCGGCCCTGATCGCCGCCGGGGGACTCACCGAACTCATTACCGCTGGCGACACCGACGGCACGGTCACTCCGATCGACATCCCGCTCGACGGCGAGCACGACGGGGCACTCGACATTGTGGTGTCCAACGACCCCCAGGGTCGGCTGCAGCAATGGATCCTGCACACGCCGGACGGCCGCGTGCGGCTCAAGCACATCCTCGCGGATTACGACGACCTCTATGACGTCGTCCTGCTGGATACCCAGGGGGCTGTCGGCCCCCTGCAGGATGCCGCCGTCCTGGCGGCAGACTTCCTGCTCTCCCCTATTCCCCCTGAAATCCTCTCCGCCCGCGAGTTCGCGCGCGGGACCGTGTCGATGCTTGATCGGCTGCGACCGATGGCGGCCATGGGCGCACCGGTCGGTCCGCTGCGCGGCCTCCTCTATCGGGTAGACCGAACCGGAGACGGCCGCGCGATCGCGGACGAACTCCGGCGCGAGGCCACCGGTGAAAGTCGCGGCCAGATCACCATCCTCGATACGTACATCCCCTCCGCCGTGGCCTATCGCGAGGCGGCCACCCAGCAGGTGCCCGTCCATCGGTGGGAGCCCCACCGGCAAGGCCCCACCCTGTCCGGCGCCGAGACCATGCGCCGCCTCACCGAGGAGCTTCTGCCTCACCTGATCCGGGGAGGGGCGCAACATGGCTAAGAAACAGCTGAGTTCCGAGGAGCTGCGCAGCCGCCTGACCGTCGGCCATTTCGGTGATTCGGCGGCGCAGGAGCTGCCGCCCGGAGATCCCCTGACCGTCACGCAGATGGTGCTGGAGATCGACCGGATCCGGCCGTATGACGGCAACCCTCGGCGGCAACGCAACCCGCAGTACGACGAAATCAAGGCATCCATCCGGGCGCAGAAGCGTCTTAACAACGCCATCGAGGTCACGCGGCGACCGGACGACGACCTCTATATGGTGCGCGCCGGCGGGAACACGCGGCTGCAGGTCCTCAAGGAACTCTATGAGGAGACCGGCGACGAGGCCTATCGCCAGGTGCATGTCCTCTATCATCCCTGGACCTCGGACCAGGATGTGCTGGGCGCGCACCTGATCGAGAACGAAATGCGCGGCACGATGACGCTGATCGATCGCGCACTCGCGGTCGATCGTCTCCGCGAAATGTTCGAGGCGGAAGTCGGCGAGAGCCTGAGCCGCAGCGAACTCCAGCGGCGGCTACAGGAGATCGGCTATACGGCCTCTCGGACGCTATTGAGAAGGTTCTCCTACGCCGCGACGACTCTACTGCCGTGCATCCCACAGGCCCTCTACGGCGGGCTCGGCAACGACGGAGTCGAGAAACTCCGCAAGCTCCACCGTTCGGCCCATGCCGTCGGCGAGTCCCATGGACACACCCAGGATGCGGTGGACATGGTGTTCGAGGAGTCGCTCGCCGTTACCGATGCGCCCGATTGGGACCCCGGCGCCGCGCGGCAGGAGCTGGAGCGACGTCTGGCCGAGGATCTGTCCCTCGATCTGCGCACCGTGCGCATGGAGCTCGATACGCCGCCGACGCAGGACCCCGAGGGAACGACGGACCCATCCGACATGCCCTCGGACGCCGATCCCGGCGCAATGGGCCAACCGACACCGCCCGTCCAGGATGCCCCACCTGACGGGGTGCCCGGAGCGAACCCCGAGCGTTCCGGTGCCGCTACCGGTGGTGAAGCCGGTGAAGGTGACCCGCCCCCTGCCGCCCCACCGGTCACGGCACCGACTGAGCCCGCGCCCACGCCCGGACCCGCGCCAACCGTGGCGGAGCTACGGGATCGGATCTACACGTTGGCCCGGCAGATCGCCACCCGCTACCACTACGCCGATCAGATCCAGCCCGTAGACATCGGCTATGGCTACTTCATCGACCTGCCGAGCGAGACGGTCGAGGAGGCGGCGGCCAGGATGAACGGGGTGGAGAACGACTACCGCCTCTGGACCTGGTGGCTGCTGTTCAGCTGGTCGCAGATCGGCCTGCACCCGGACCGCGTCCTGCAGACCGCCCCCACCCATCGCCTGGCCTCAGCGATTCACCGAGGCGACGAGGAGGAGGTCATCGCGCGGCACATCCCCGAGCCACCCTGGCGCGCGCTGGGCTGGATGGTCAGTTCGTGCCTTCGCGAGCCCGATTTCGCCGACTTCGTCGCCCTCGTCCAGGCCTGCCGCGACCTGCAGCACCAGGCCGACGCGGACGATCTCGATCCGTGGGAGGGCTGAGCCATGAGCAGCACAGCGGATCTCACCCTCCATGTCCTGCGCTACGCCATGTCCAGGCTGCAGGACGCCGACATGAACGCCCTCAGCGTATTGGGCCTCACACCGGACCAAGCCTCGACGCTCGCCGACATGACGTTCGACGAGCTGGTCGAGATTTCGCGGCTCGGGCATCTGTTCATTGATCTGCAGATCGACGCCGATCGGTTCGATCAGCTGATCGAACGAGCGCGGGGCGAGGTCCAGTCCCGGCAGGTTCAGGACGAGCTGCTGCGGCACCAGGCCGACGCCCGGATGATGGAGGCGCTATTCGGCATGACGACAACGGATGTGGCCCGACGTCGGCGAGTGCTCGGGCTGCCCTCGCAGCCCGGTCGGCCGCGCTCCCCCTCGCCCGAACAGGCTCAGGCGATGTGGGACGCATGGCGGGCCGCCCCGAAGGACCTACCCGATCCGGATCGCTATCTCCACGTCGCGCGAAGCACGAAAACCTCGGCCGCTGCGGTTTACCGCCTCGTCGCGGAGTGTCAGCAAACACTCACCGATCGGGCCCCAACGTATCCGCCGGCCAAGACGACGCAACCCGTGGTGGACCTGGTGCATCACCAGTTCGGGACCCACCTCTATTCCGCCGGGGGCTCGTCGTGAGTGCAGCGGAAATCACACCCCGCATCCGAGGACTCAAGGCGTACCTGGAGGACGCCGCGCGACAGCTACGGGATCGACCGCCGGACCCCGCCGGCGAGGAGGAAGGCGCAGTCCTGTATTTCGGGAACTGGCATGACTCCCACCCCCGGGCGCTGCTATTCGCGGACGAGCTGGGGCCGACTGACAAGCTCGCCTGGATGGTGATCCAAGCGACCTCGGATCCCAAGGCCCCCGCCCGATTCCCGTCGTATGACGAGTTCGGCCGCGCCGGCCTCGGGTCCCGGCCCACCATCGCCGCCGCCATCGCCATGCTGCGCATCACTCGATGGATCTCGCTGTGCGATCGCGTCCGCGACGGTCAGGGCCGATACCGGGGGAGCGTCTACGCGATCCACGACGAGGCGGTATCCGTCACCGAGGCGATGTACCTCGATCCGGAGTACATCACCTATCTGGAGAGCCTGACCGATCACGGCCATCGACGGGTGCGCGAGACTGCGCAGCAGGTGCTGTCCACGATCCAGCATCGCCTCGATGCCGACCGCGACCTCACCGATCCCGTGGACACCGGGGGTCGCTTTGAGCGCCGCCTCGCCACCCTGAGCGCCGACCCGGCCGTGCGAGCCGCCGCGAGCCCTTCGGGACGGGCCTGCGGTGCCCAAGTTAAGGAGGCTAACTCGGGTGAGAGCCAAGTAAAGAATCTTAACTCGGTCGCCGATCACCGAGTAAAGAATCTTAACTCGGTGGACCCGCCCGACGAAAATCCTTCAAAAACAGAAACTTCGTACCAAGTTAAGAATCTTAACTCGGCTCGCGCGCGCGGGGGTAGTAGTAGTTTATATAAACCTACTACTACAAAACCTACCTCTGAGGTATTGGAACAACCGGGCGCGCGCGACAGCGAGGAGACCGCCGCTGAGCTGCACTATCCCGAGAGCTTCGGCGCCGATCACCGCAAGCTCGCAGACCGATGTCTGCAGGGATTACCCGCCGACCAGGCCCAGCAGGTCCTGGACGAGGTCGCCGGTGCCATCCGGGATCGCGCTCAGACGGATCCGATCCGCAACCCCTTGCGCTACCTGAGTGCCGTCGCCAAGCGGGCGCGCAGCGGCGAGTTCCTGCCGAGCTACGCCGTGGACGCGGCCGAACGACGGCGACGCAAGGCCGAGCAGGCGGAGCGCGAACGCCGGATCGATCAGGCAAGCGTCCAGCAGGCCGAGGCGCAGGTGGTCACGGTCGAGCCCGACGCGAACAACGAACTGGTGCAGCGGCTGGAGAAGGCCCGCAGCCGCAGTACCCACCGATCCAAGGAGCCAGGGGCATGATCCTCGACGAATATGACATGCCGTTCAGCCACGGCCGGGCTCGCGTGGTCCGGGATGCGCTGAATCGCGAGACCGAACAGCGGTACGAGTTGGTCGAAGTGTATTGGGGCGACCATCACGCGGGGTATGGCGTGGAACAGGTCGATCCCGATTCACCACCCGAGCCCCCGCCTCGGCCAGCAGACGACGAGGAGCCAAGCGAGTCGCTGCGACAGGCCGCACGGGAACACCGCCCGGCGTCGGACGGGGAGCCACCCCGAGACCAGTCCGCCAATGCGGACGCCGAGGTGCCGACCTATACCTTGCGCCCGGCGTTGCGCAGCGTATGGCCCACGGTGCTCAAGTTTGTGCTGCTCCTCGCCGTACTGGCCTGGACGCCGGAGATCGCGGCTTGGCTGGGGCAGTTGCCCGATCCAGTAGGTGCGAGCATTGCCGAGTGGCGCATGACCATCCCGGGCATCGGCGAGTTGCCCATCGTGCAGGCAGCACTGTCGATGGTCCTCGGGATCTGGATGGTGCTCACCGCGTTCCGGATCGTGTTCGCGATCTACTACTACCGATTCACCCTCGAACCGGATCGCGTCACGGTGCAGACCGGGATCATCGCGCGCCATCGCCGCACGATGCGCTATGCCAATGCGCGGATCCCGACCCTGGAACAGGGGGTCATCGATCGCCTGATCGGAATCGGCGAGGTCCGGGTGTCCTCGGCGGGCGGCGGCGAGACCGGCGAGATCCGGCTGCACGGGATCCGACGCCCCCTGGAGGTGAAGGAGGAGATCCAGCGGCGCGTGGACGCGGTTTGGGAGCGCTGAGCCAGACCAGAGGGGGTGGAACCCCGTTCCACCCTGAGCCAGACCAGAGGGGGTGGAACCCCGTTCCACCCTGAGCCAGACCAGAGGGGAATGCCCGTGCCGAGGATTGCCACAGTAGACGCAGATCAGGCCCTAGATCGACTGCTGGACGTTGCGCTGAACCGCAGCGGGCAGGCGCGCTCCGTCCGTCGCGTGCTGCTGGCCTGCTACAACGCGCCGGAATGGCCGCTCGACCTGTCCGATCTACGAGGACTCGATCCGGATCTCCAGGCGTCCGCGCTCACGGCCATCGGACTCTTTATGGAAGGTTCCGATCTTTCCGAGCACCGACCCGAAGCTCCCTGGCAGGCAATTTGGGATTTCGCCTGCCGGGAAACGGAGGACGGTGATAGAACACGCTGACCGGGATCGCCCGGCACTCACGACATTAGGAGGCGACCATGGCCGACACGAAACCCATGCCCAACGAGGCCGACCCGATCGTGGACTGGCGTACCGCCAGTTCGTCCCCCGGAGGCCTGCGCGGGTCCGCCGCGATGGAGATCCAGACGCGCCAGGCGCAGCGGCTGGTGCACGGACGCGGAGCCACCGACAAGAAGGCACCCATCATCGGACTCGTGCGCTTCGCGACCACGATGCGGCGGATCTGGCGAGCCGCCGCCTTGGATGATCCGTGGGCCGACTGGAAACTGCTGCAGACCTATGAGTCCCTCACGGAGAACCGCGAGGGCATCAATGCCCTCCGGGAACAGACCGAGCGCCTCCTGGCCTCGATGCCCGGTATCGAGATCGATGTGGCTCAGAGCCAGAGTCCGTGCACCGTCCCACTGGAGTTCTCAAACCCCTACGGCTTCATGGGGGCCTACCTGATCGCCGACTTCGATCGGACCGCACGCGCCATCCTGACCGCGCGCCACGTCGGGCTCATGGGCCGGGACGAGAGCGAGCGGATGCTGTATCAGGGTGGCCGACTGGTCCGCAGTGCGTTCAACGCTCCGCAGGGATTCCAGTATCAGGGCGTGACCCGGGACGACGTGGCCGCTGGCACAGCGAAAGCCCGACAGGCCATCGAGACCCTCGGCCTGCCGCCGAAGGAAGTCCTGGAGGGGAAACTGCGTGCGCCGGTGGCACCCGACATTCGGGACCCGAAGGCGCGCAGCGAGCCGCCCCCGGGGCTTTATGACGACGAGGACGACGATGAAACCGATGCCCCGGCAGGCGAGCGCGCCGAGTCCTACGATTCGCCCGTGGCTCAGGAAACCGGAACGTGATGGACCTTGATGGATCGCCTGGCTCAGATGCACGGAGAGTAGTTATGGCCGAAGGCCTGCCATGTAGTTATGCCCTAAAGGGCCCTTTAAGGGTAAGGGGGGCGCGGGGCCACTGGAGAGGGATACATGAAACTCGCTGACGCACGTAAGCGAATGCAGGTTCTCGAAACCGAGCTACGGCAGATCGATGATCAGATGGACCAGCTGGTGCAGGAGTTCAAGAACACGTACCAGCGGCCCTGGGTCGCACATCCCGCGATCCATCGCTCCCGGCGGGAAGGCGGGTCCGTGTTCCGGTGGCGTCTACGTGGATTCGACGGCATCGGCCAGTCCTGGCTGATGTTTACGTCGGACATGCTGCAGGAGGCACTTTCCCGCGAGGGTGTACCCCTGCGAACGCGTCTGGCGTGGCTGAAGATCGAACGTCGAGGGCGGATCCTCACGTTCGAGCACCGCAGACGGAACTACGAGCGGCTGCGCCTCAAGGACCTGGTCACCCAGCTCCAGGGCTTGAACGCGCTGGAAGACCAATGGAGCGGTGGAGAGAGCCATGCTGAATGACGCCATGAGTCAGAAACTGCGAGAGGGTATCCGTAAGTCTGCCCGGGCGATGCGCCGGTCAATCGGCAGCATGACCATGGAAGAGGCGGCCAGGGCGGGGCATATCGTTCCGCTGGACGGCTGGAATGGTCTTGACCTCGTGGAACTCGACGAGCTTTTCGACGGACTCGATCAGGCGCGGGCACTGCGTGTCATTTGGCGGGCACGAACGGAGTTCGGCATCGACGTCACAGGACCCGACCACGCGTTGGAGCAGATTCGCCATCACCGCCTGGGTGATCGGCAACGGTTCCAGCTCGTGACGATCGCGAAAATCGAGACGGCGAGAGCCGCCGCGTAACCGCTATCCCGATAGTGGAACCCTGAGCCAGACCAGAGGGGGTGGAACCCCGTTCCACCCTGAGCCAGTAGTAGGACGAGTCGGCATCTTTCGGCCAAAACCACCCCGCTTCACTTCAGGATTTCGCCTAGCTTCCGGATGGGGCGCCGCGCACGCTGAAATCGAACCCATGTCCGGTGCGAATCAATGTCCAATGCCTTTTCCGGTCGCGGCAACCTTGGCGCGGCGCCCACGCTCCGCCATGCCGAGCGCGGCGGCGAATCAACCCCCGTCACCAACCTCCGCATCTTCTTTGATCGTCCGAAGCCCGATGGCAACGGCGGCTTTGAAGACAAGGGCGGGTTCTGGCTGGACGTCGCCCTGTGGGGCCCGCGCGCCGAGACCGCCGCTCGCCTGCTGCCTAAGGGCGCCCGGGTCCACGTCGAGGGCGAACTGTTCGAGTCCACATGGAGTGACCGCGAGACCGGCGAGGAGCGATCCCGCCTCGAACTCCGCGCGTCCGCCGTCGATCTCGATCTGGCTCGGGTCGAGGACGTGACCTTCCGGCGCCGGGACGACGGGGCTGGAACGACCGATGCCTGAGAGCCCGCTTGCCCGCGCCCGCTGCGATGCCTGCGTCTACTGGCATCGCCTGAGCACCAATGAGGGCTCCTGCCGGCGCCACCCTCCGGGACTGCTGCAGCCCATAGGCGAGAGCGACGGACCGTTCCCCCTTACGAAGGCGATCCACTGGTGCGGCGAGTGGACGCACCCGGACGAGGTTCGCTGAGCCATGCCCTTGTATCAAGCCCAACTGGTGGAACTCGGTCGCGTGGTCGCCACGACCCGCTTTGAGGCGCACAGCGACCAGGCGGCCGGGAAGGAGGCCGACGAAAGCGCCGACTGGCGCAGAGGGCAATGGGCCGAGGTCACCCGTGTCCCCACGAAGCCAGAACCCACGATCGCCTCGCGCGTCGCCGACGATGACCCAACCAAGGAAGAAGGAGACACTCCATGATGAACGGCACGATCACCCGCACCCTCCTTGCCGGTGCCGCAATCGCGGCCCTGTCCGGCTGCATCGTGATTGAGGAGACGCGGCCGACGACGTCCAGCAGCCCCACGGCTGGATCCAGCAACCAGGGCGGCGGCCAGCAGCAGTACGCGAACGAGGTCCTCAACTTCGAGGTCACCACCGCGACCGACGTTGATACTACCTTCAATCGCATCCGCCGCGAGTTCGGGTATCTGCCGCTGGAACAGCGCACCAATCCCGCCGGACAGCCGTACCTGGAGGCCTCGGACGCCTACCATTTCCATGAAAACCCCGGCTCCTTCTACTCCGTGCGGGACTACCGCGAAATCCTCGGTCACGCCGGCGTGGTCCAGATGGATATTTCCCGGGAGGGCAGCGGCAGTCACATCGCCGTGGAGTATTACGAGGGCACGGACAGCGTAGACGGCTTCCCGGCCACGGACGCGTTCATGGACCGCTTCCGCGCGAAAGTGCGCGAAACCGTGGAGTAACCCCGTACACGAGGACCCCATGATGCCCACCGGAATGTTCTCTAGCCGTATCGACACACTGGCGCGCGATCAGCTGGGACTCGATGACCCCCAGTTCACGATCTACGCCGCTGCCGTGCGCCAACTGGACGAGTGGCGCGAAGACGAAGGCGACTCTCCGTCCGTGGTGACCGTCGAACTTCCGCCGGGGTTCATGCGGGTCTCACTCGCCCCAACCACGGCCACGGACGCGAGCGGTCGGGCCACCGATTGGGACGTTACCCAATCTCGACACGGCATCGTCTACGTTGAGCTGGACGAGCCAGAACCTCCCCAACAGGGACCGAACGCCTCGTCCAACTCCTTGCCGACATGAAACTCTTTCTTGCGGAAAAGCCCTCCCAAGCCCGCGATATTGCGCGGGTATTGGGTGCATCGCGCAAGGAAAATGCGTGTATTCGCGGGGATGGGGTGACAGTCACCTGGTGCTTCGGGCACCTGCTGGAAATGGCCCCGCCACAAGACTATGACCCGGCGCTCAAGCAGTGGCGCGTGGAGACGCTTCCCATCCTGCCGGACCAGTGGCGGATGAACGTGCGACCCAAGGTGAAGGGGCACTTTTCCAGCATCCGGTCCCTGCTGAAACAGGCCTCCGAAGTCGTCGTCGCGACGGACGCCGACCGGGAAGGCGAGACGATTGCGCGCGAGGTTCTGGATCTGTGCGGCTACCGGGGGCCGATCCAGCGCCTCTGGCTCGCCGCGCTGGACGAAGCCAGTGTGCGCAAGGCCCTCGACAACCTGCTACCGGGGGATCAAACCTTCCCCTTGTACCGCGCCGGCGTGGCACGCGCCCGCGCCGATTGGCTTGTGGGCATGAACCTCACGCGGGCCTACACCCTCGCAGCTCGGGCCCGAGGCTATGACGGCGTTCTGTCCGTGGGGCGTGTCCAGACGCCCACCCTCAAGCTCGTGGTCGATCGGGACCGCGCGATCGAACAGTTCAAGCCGGTCCCCTACTACGAGGTATCGGTCCGCTGCGGCCATACGAACGGCTCCTGGGAGGCCCGATGGGTGCCACCCGAGGGGGTGAGTGACGCCGAAGGCCGCTGTACCAGTCAACAGGCGGCCGCCTCTGTGGCGCAGCGTGTACAGGGGGTGCAAGGCACCGTGACCCTGGCGCAGACCGAGCGCAAGCGCGAGAACGCGCCGCTGCCCTACGATCTCTCGACGCTGCAACAGGAGGCATCGAAACGGCTGGGGATGGGGGCGCAGGAGGTCCTCGATATCGCACAGTCGTTGTACGAGAAGCACAAAGCCACCTCCTATCCCCGGACCGACTGCCGCTACCTGCCCGTCAGCCAGCACGGCGAGGCCCGCGACGTCCTGCAGGCGCTGATGCAGAGCGACTCGACCATCGAACACCTGGTTGAAGGCGCGGATGCTTCCGTGCAGGGGCGCTGCTGGAACGATGCGAAGATCACGGCGCACCACGCCATCATCCCCACCACCGCCGCTGTGGATGTCCATGCCATGTCGTCGCGGGAACAGGCGGTCTACGACCTGATCCGGCGCCGCTTCATCGCGCAGTTCTATCCGGCCTACGAGTACGATCAGACGCGGCTGGAAGTCGCGGCCGAGGGCGAGACGTTCCGTGCGCAGGGGCGGGTGAACCGCCGAAGCGGCTGGCGCGTGCTGATCCAGACGGACGCCTCGGCCGAGGAGCGCAACGAAAGCGCCCAGGCGCTTCCCAGCGTGCAGAAGGGCGACCCCGTCTCCCTGGCCGGCGCGCAGATCCGCGACAAGGAAACCACCCCGCCGGAGCGCTTTACCCAGGGCACGCTGCTCGCCGCCATGAAGAACATCGCCCGCGAGATCGCGGACGAGCGGCTGCGGCGCGTCCTGAAAGAGAACACGGGCATCGGCACGGAGGCGACGCGCGCCGGGATCATCCAGACCCTCATGGATCGCGGCTACCTGGAGGAGCGCAAGAAGAAACTCACCTCCACGGCCGCCGCCCGGTCGCTGATCGATGCGCTGCCGGATCCGGTGAAGGACCCGTCCACCACGGCCCTGTGGGAACAGGCACTGGACCAGATCGCCAAGGGAGAAGGCGAGATCGACGGGTTCCTGCAACGGCAGTCCGAATGGGTCAAGCGACTGGTGCAGAACGTTCAACAGCAGGGCGCCGACGCGGTTCAGGTCGAGGCGCAGGCCCAGCACGCCTGCCCCGCATGCGGTTCGCCCATGCGGCGCCGCAAGGGCGGGTCCGGGGCGTTTTGGGGTTGTACCCGCTATCCGGACTGCACGACCACGCTGCCCGACCAGGGCGGAAAACCCGGCAAGGCCCCGAAACAGGGGCCGGTCGGGCAGTGCGGCTGCGCCCAGCAGGGCAACATCAAGGAATCACCCAAGGCCTGGCAGTGCGAAGCGTGCAACGCCATTGTCTGGAAGCAGGTCAGTGGCAAGAAGCTGACCGAGACACAGGCGCTCACGCTGTTCGCGGGGGACCTGGTACAGCTCAAGGGTCTCAAGAGCAAACGGACTGGCAAAACCTTTGATGCCGGTGCGAAACTAACGGAAGGCAAGGTGCAGCTGCAGTTCGACTGACTGCGCCAGACTACAGGAGAGCCCATGGCGATCATCCGATTCCCCATCGAGCGCCGCGATCACTGCGCCGCCGGCGCGACCGTGGAACACCCCGAGCACGGGGTCTGCGAAGTCCTGGATATTCCGGACGAGAACCCCATGCGGCGGCTGCTCTATCGGGAGCGGGACCATGCGTGGATTGAGGCCGATGTGCGGGAGCTGCGCCAGATCGAGCGCCCGCTCGAACCGCATGAATTGACAGACGATTATTGGGAAGGATAAAACTAGAAGCGTCACACGGCTTTACCGCCCGCCTGAGCGCATCAGGCCCCTGAAAGCACCGCCCGGACCGGGTAGCGGTGCGCTGGCCCAGCCAGTCGGTCCTGCTGTATTCCATCCACCCACGCCGGGGAGAGCCTCCCCCCCGGTTGGGCGCGTCTCTTTCGGCTATTCTCGAAGGAGGCGCCTTTGTGAAAAGACCCCTTATCAACATCCAGACCGTCAAGGAAGATTCGCGGAAAATGGGCGTCGGCATGATCGTCGCCAGTATCGTCGCGTTGTTCCTGGAGGCGGTGCCGCTGGCCAGCGTGCTCTACGTGATCACGCTCGGAGTGATGCTCCTGGTCATCGGAAACATCCAGATCAACGAGGAGGAGTCGTGATGGAGCCGTTCGCGCTGATCGCCACTCTGATTTTCATCGTCTTCGTCATCCTGAACGTCATTGGCTGGCGTCAGGAACGTCGCAGCAAGAAAAAGTAGCGCCTCGCGCTACCTTCACCCTCCCGGGGAAACCAATCCCCGGACGGGCATGGTTTCTCCGGATTTCACTGAAACAGGAGAACCACCATGTCTGAGAACAAATACTTCGATCTGCACATCACCGGCCTTGGCTACCTGAATCGGGTACGCGAGGTGAGCCCCAAGAAGGGGGCGTCCTTCTATGCGTGCGACATCGTCGCGCTGCATGGATCCGCCGACGCCCCCGACAAGACCCGGTTCGATTGCCGGGTCAGCGGGGCGGAAGCCGAGCGGCTGATCAAGGCCGCCAAGACCTACATCGATGAAGATCGCAAGGTCCTCATCGGATTCAAGCTGGGTGATCTGTACCCGGATCTGTTCGAGTATCAGAAAGGCGAGAAAGCCGGTCAGACCGGCGTTTCGCTGAAGGCTCGGCTGCTCCGGATCGCCTGGGTCAAGGTGGACGGCGAAACCGTCTACACCGCATCGGCGGACTCGACTCAGGAACCGGAAAGCTCGGCCGCCTGAACCCGACCGACCGTTCGCCAGGGGGGCTCTCCCCCTTGGCTGCGGGGTGTCTCCGTTGTGGGACACCACCGATCCCTCTTGCCACGGCAGGAGGGATCGGGGTGTCCCACAACTGACGGAGAAGCCCCATGAAAGCTCGAACCACCATCACCAAGCTCTTTCGTTCGCTCGACTCGGTTTCCGAGGCCCTCAAGTGCGGTTTCCAGGTACTGGATAGCCGCACGCTGGAGCCCATTACGGATGCCGATCTGGAACAGCTTTCCACGTCCGATCTTCACCATCTGGAAATGCGGATCGGTTGATCGAGCCGGCGCCCCTTCGGGGGCGTCATTCCCGAGGGTCGCGCGCGACCCTAGGGAATGACGGCTTTACCGCCCGCCTGAGCGTATCAGGCCCCTTAAAACCCTTCCGGATCGGGAAGAAGGGTGCCGGCACTGCCGGTCGATCCATTTCCTTCACCCACCACGGGGACAACTGACCCCGTGGGGGCAGTCTGTCCCCATTACTCGGAGACAGACTCATGCGAGGACTTCACATCAGCCGGAAACACGAAGGCATGGCATTCAAGCGCGCGGGCGAGCGCGTGGACCTTCGGTTCACTCAGCCCGAATACACCAAGCGCCAACCGGCACGGGTGACTCCACCTCCGCGTCACTGGTGCCTTGAAGCACCCTGCTGACCGCTGTAGCGCGTCGAACCCCGGGACATTGTCCTGGGGTTCGGCTGTGTTTCGGGGCGTCATTCCCGAGGGTCGCGCGCGGCCCTGGGGAATGACGGCTTTACCGCCCGCCTGAGCGTATCAGGCCCCTGAAGCACCCCCGGATCGGGCAGGGGTGCGCCGGCTCGCCGGTCGATCCATTTCCTTCACCCACCACGGGGAGAGCACTCCCCGGTGGGGCGCTCTCCGTTCACAGACAGGAGAGCATCGATGGACAAGGAAACCATCAAGGCGTTTATCGCCTGGCTGGAAGCGGCGACCGAACAGGAAATCCTGGAGCGGCGTCAGCAAGCATTGAACGCTCAGGTGAGCACTCGGGAGGGCCGTGCCGACATCAATCTTGCGCTTCGTCTGATCGACGAGGAGCTGCTGGCACGTCTCGATCTGAAGTCGCAATCGTACTGAGCTTCACCGCGCGCGGTTTGAGTTGATCGTTGATCTGCTCGAACCGCTCGGTTTCGCCCCTGAACAAGGCGCGTGTCAGCGCCTGTTCCAGGGTGGAACGTTGACCATCAATGACCTTCATCACCGGCGCCTCGCTGCTCGGGTACGAACGGTCAACATACCATTTCAACCCCCGTGGGGCAGTCGGATCCCACGGGGATCGGTCTGTCCCCAATTTTCATGCACAGGAGACAGATCATGTCCAAGAAAGAAGCCTCCAAGGACCTGTACCAGGAAGTGACCGATCAGATCATCACGGCCCTGGAAAGCGGAGTCGTGCCCTGGGTCAAACCCTGGGATCGCGACAAGGCGGCACTGGCGAGCGGAATGCCGGTCAATGCCGCGACCAATCGCCCCTATCACGGGGTCAACGTCATGCTCCTGTGGATGCAGGAGGTGGCCCACGGGTATTCCACCAGTCGGTGGATGACCTTCAAGCAGGCGTCGAACGTCGGCGGCACGGTGCGCAAGGGCGAGAAAAGCACGCTGGCCGTGTTCTTCAAGCCGATCCAGCGGCCGAAGACCGACCGGGATGGCAAGCCGGTGACGGACGAGAAGGGCGAGCCGGTGATGAAAACCGTGCCGATCCTTCGGGCCTTCAAGCTCTTCAACGTGGACCAGATCGATGATCTGGAGGACCGGTATCGCGTGGGTCCCACCGGGGACGCCCCGGAACCGAGCTTCACGCCCATCGAGGCCGCGGAATCGGTGCTGGAGTCCTCCGGGGCTCTGATCCGACACGCGGGCGACCGGGCGTTCTATTCGCCCGAGCTGGATTACATCCAGTTGCCCCCGAAAGCGTCATTTCGGGAAGAGGCCGGTTATTACGCCACGGCGCTCCACGAACTCACGCACTGGACGGGGCACGAGTCCCGCCTCGCGCGCGAGGGGATCGTGGAGTTTGATCACTTCGGGTCCGAACGCTATGCGTTCGAGGAGCTGGTCGCCGAGTTGGGCGCTGCCTTCCTGTGTGCCGAGATCGGTATCCAGGGGGATCTTCGCCACGAGGGCTATATCGGCTCCTGGGTCCGGAAGCTCAAGGAGGACAAGCGGGCCATTTTCCGGGCCGCAAGCCAAGCCCGGAAAGCCGCTGAACACCTGCGGCCGGAGGCCGAGGTGCAGTCCGAGGAGGCGGGATGAATCCCGCCACCCTGGAAGCCCTGAACCAGCTCGCCGACGCGGCGGAGTCACCGACGGGACAGGGACGGCACGTCCGTCTCTTTCTGCTCGGTCTCTTCAACGGCCAGGAATTTCCGTTCGACCTTACCCGACTCCGGGTAATCGATCCGGACCTTCAGGTCGCTGCGCTGCGCGTACTGGCGTTCGACATGCGTTCCGGAACGGAGATCGACCACTGGATCTCCGGCGGAGCCGAGCGTCTCGCCCGTTGGGTGAGGCTTGAAATCCACTCTCAACCCTGACGGCCTTCGGGCCGTCATTCCCCAGGGTCGCGCGCGGCCCTCGGGAATGACGGCTTTACCGCCCGCCTGAGCGTATCAGGCCCCTGAAAGCACCCCCGGATCGGGCAGGGGTGCGCCGGCTCGCCGGTCGATCCATTCACTTCACCC
>NZ_KB898109.1:0-33548 GCF_000377425.1 Thioalkalivibrio sp. ALE28
CTCGTGCGACCAGCCGTCACCGGCAACCCGAGCCCTCCAGATGGCCCGATCCCCATTGGCGACCAACAGTCCGTGCTCCTGCAGCGTGTCGAAGATCCGGTCGTTGTTTGAAGGAATGCCGGAATGCCCCTCCTCGCGGAGCTGTGCCCGCAGCGCGTCGGCTGCGCGCTTCGACACGAGCCACAGATCCGACTCCGTGCGCCAGCCTGCCGCCCCATTGCGGTTCAGCGGCAGATCTTCGCTGCTCAATAGGTGCCGAAGCGATGTCATCAACTTCTCGTGAAGCGGCTTTGTCGGCGTGGGCAGTCGGTCCGATGATTCGCCGCCCAAGTTCCGCGCCACCGACTCACGGTCGGCCTGCAGGAGGATCTGTCCCAGCGCCCCCGCATCCTCCATCTGCCCGTGCCAGGGTTCCCAGCGCCCCAGGCGGTTGCCCAAGGTGTCGTACAGGACGATCTCCTGGTCGACCACGGGCTTGCCCACGTCGCGCAGCACGGCGGCGGAGAAGACGCCGTAGGACCACGCGTCCGCCTCGTGTGACAGCCGCTCGGGTTCCGCCCTGGGTGGCAGGACGTACCCCCGGCGGATCTGCAGCGCCTTGAGCACGACTTCGAGGCCGTGGTCCAGCATGCCCCCTCGGCCGGAGTGGTGGTGTACCTCGGACGCCGGCGCTGCCTGGACGAACGCGGCGTACCGCTCTATCGCAGACACCACGTACTCGCTGGAGCAGCCCGCTGGCAAGGCCAGCAGGTTGGCGATTTGGCGAAGCAGCGCCTGACGATGTGGTACCTGCAGCAGTTGCTCGGCTGTCTGGACTGGAAGGAGGCCTTCGCGGGGCGTGCCCGTTGGCGGTTGTGAGGCGGGCTCTCGACGGCGAAATAGGCGCAGCATAGGCAATTCTTGTGGGGGACCAAGCGCATGGTGCTCGGGATCGAAACCGAATTCCGAGGGGATCCCTGAATGGCCGCACCCTGTTTTTCACATATGGATCCGATAACCTCGTCCCTACGAGGCACAACTGGCGGGGTTTCCGAGGGATGGTTCTATGTGTGGCCGAATGACGCGCTACAGTGCGACCAGCGCGCTGGCTATACGGTACTTCCAGGTGCCGGTTGACGCGGGGTTCGACGCACCGCGGTACAACGTTGCGCCCGGTACTGACCTCGAAGCGTTTAAGGCCGGCGAGGATACGCCTGCCGCCTTCCAGCCGATGCTCTGGGGCTTTCGGCCGAAGCGAGTTGAGGGTGGCCCGCGCCCCATCAATGCCCGGGCCGAGAAGGTCGCCACCAGTCCCTACTTTCGGTCCGCGTTCGCCCACCGGCGGTGCATCGTGCTGGCCGATGGCTGGTACGAATGGCGAAAGACCGAGCAGGGCAAGCAGCCGTACTACATCACGCTCGCCGAGAATGCGCCGCAGGACATCCTGATGATGGCGGGTATCTGGGAGCCCACGACCGACGATGGGGCCTGCTGCGCGATCATCACCGAACCCGCTTCGGATCGTCTTGCGCATATCCATGACCGCAAGCCGTTGGTGCTGGACGTGGAGTGCCGGTGGGACTGGCTCGATCCCGAGCTGAGCGATACGGCGGACATCCGCACCAGGACCGTCCGCCTAGATCCGGCCGCGCTCAGGTATCACCCGGTATCGGCGCGGGTCAATCGGCCAGCCGCGGACGACCGCACCCTCATCGAAGCAATCGGTTGAACCGTCGACCTAGACGTCGTTAGCGCAGTCTGCGGACAGACGCATTGACGTGGTCCCTAGGTGTGATCTCTCAATAGGTTGTCCACGGGGCGATCGCCCCTCTGCCCATCCCCTTGCAAGAGGCACAGGCGCTTGCCTCACTCGCAGTGTTAGTGCATTGTCAGTGCCATGTACCCAAAGGGGTTAGCAATGCACCAAACCAATTTCACCTGTCGCGTGGACGCCGACCTGAAGGACGCCTTTCTCCGGGCGGCAAAAGCCTCGGATCGACCAGCATCTGTTTTGATCCGAGATTTCATGCGGGACTACGTGCAACGAACGATGGCCGTCCAGCAGGCGACGCTTCCCTTCGATGAATGGCCTGCTCGGTCCAAACAGGAAAGCGATCATGGCATCTGAGGCCGAAACCGAGACAATCCAAGAGGTGCGCGATACGCGTCTTGGCTTACACGCTGCGGCCGTGGAGTGGCAGAGGCTAAGGACGCCATGCTGACGGACGGCCGTCAGGATGGCGTGAAACTCTTCCAAGCCTTGCGGCGGTAGCCGGTTCGGCACGAAGTCACGGTCCAGACTTGAATTAGTGGCGGGGTTCCCGGTTGGGGCCAGGAACCCCGCTTTACCATCACCAGCCTGTTCAGGAGGCAGACAATGGCGGCGACTACTCTACATGGGACAACAGCAAGATCCAGCGCAACAGGCTCTAGACACCAGCGTGCTGAGCAACGCCGAGGCCACTGCCGATGATGTCGCCCTTTGTCCGGGCGTCACTGCAGATGAACTCGGAGACATTGAGCCCTACATTAGCGAAGAGGTTCTGCAGCTGTACGACGTCTATAGCTACCGTCATGCAGCAGCCCTCCTCGCAACCTCGTTTCCCGACGAACTCAGAGAGATTGAAAGCGCCCTTTTAGGTTTCCGTATCACTAAACAGGATATTGGTATGCCGGGCGGCAACGAGTCCGAAATTCCCAAAAAAATCTCGACAACCTTGCGCCCCGCCGGGTGGGTCGAAGCACGAATCCGTGGTGACCTCGTGGTGAGGATGCAGGAGCATAGTGAAACTTTTTTGGATGATGGAACGGTGCAAAAAAACAAGCTGCTAGAATCGGAGCCGCGACAAATCGAAAACTTTATCGATGGGCATAAGATTGATTACGTCAAAGGCCGGGTTGCATTCGACTTAGAGTGGAACAGCAAAGACCAGACCTTTGATCGCGACCTTTACGCGATGCGCGCCTTTCATGAGTGCGGCCTCGTGAGCGCTGGAATTATGCTTACACGAAGCGAGAAATTGGACCCTGTATTTCGAAAGGTTCCACAGCTGGACAAATTTGGTAATACCGTCAAACCAAGCGTGAAGTCAAAATACGGTGCGAGTACAACCTGGATGGGCAAGCTTCTCTACAGGCTCAACGCAGGGAGACACGGTGGGTGCCCTGTATTGGTATTTGGCATAACGCCAAAACTAATCCAAGATTGGAATAATGATGAGCAAGATTGATATCAGCGACGTAGTAGACCCTAAAGCCGAACTCCTGCAGGCGCATGGAGGGCAACGCTTTAGCACTATACTTGCTGACCCGCCTTGGGAGTTCCAAAATCGTACCGGCAAAGTTGCGCCGGGCCATAAGCGGTTGAATCGCTATGGAACCATGCGCTTAAGTGACATTATGGATTTGCCTGTCTCCGCGATTGCGAATGAGCCTGCGCACCTGTATCTATGGGTTCCTAATGCCTTGCTCCCTGAAGGATTGCAAGTAATGTCCGCTTGGGGCTTTAACTATAAGAGCAACATCGTCTGGCATAAGGTCCGGAAGGACGGCGGCTCAGATGGGAGGGGTGTCGGATTCTATTTCCGAAATGTTACTGAACTTGTACTGTTCGGGGTCAGAGGAAAGAACGCACGAACCCTCCAGCCGGGTCGAAGACAGGTGAATTACCTCGCGACACGAAAGCGCGAACACTCCCGCAAACCTGATGAATTCTATGACATCGTAGAGTCATGCAGCCCAGGTCCATATAT
Source organism: Thioalkalivibrio sp. ALE28 (assembly GCF_000377425.1). Taxonomy (NCBI): domain Bacteria; kingdom Pseudomonadati; phylum Pseudomonadota; class Gammaproteobacteria; order Chromatiales; family Ectothiorhodospiraceae; genus Thioalkalivibrio; species Thioalkalivibrio sp. ALE28. Next base: position 3,732 of record NZ_KB898109.1, read on the forward strand.
CGAACTTTTTGCCCGTGGCCCTCGGGACGGCTGGTCCGTATGGGGAGATCAGTCGGCTGAGTATTTCCCCTCTTGGAGCACGTATCCGAATCATTCCCAATCGGCCCGCAAACCGGGAAACCTTGAAATCAGTGCTGCGGTGCCACTTGATGAATGAGCGGATTATCTGTGGAATGTGTGGTACTTGGAGGTATAAATCGGGGAGGCATCAACCTAGGGAGACGCTGATTAACGCCCCCGCATCCGGCTCCGTGCCCCGCCAAAGCGTTTTTGGAAGGGTACTGGGGCCATTACGGCCGGCCTGGGCCCCTGTAACCGCCGTTCTTGGCGGTTACAGGGGCGATTTCCGGTCCTGCGGACACACTACCCCTGCGGCAGCAGCCCCCATCTTCGCGCACGGTACAGGTTCGCCAGGGCGAACAGGCTGTGCAGCTGCGCGGTGTTCTTCTTGAGGCCCCGGTAGCGCGCTTTGCGTTACCCGAACAGGTTTCTTCGCCAAATGATGGAAAGGATGCTCCACGATCGAACGCAACTGGGCCTTGTACCGATCGGCCGCGGGGACCTGATTGCGCCGCGCCTTCTCCCCGTTCTTCGTGGAACGCGGGGCCGAGATCAGGGTGGCGTGTACCATCGTGTCTGCGCGCAGTATCAGACCCCGCTGCTGCAGGTGCGCGTTGATCCGGTCGAAGACCACTTGGAGGAGCAGGATCTGTCGATGGTGGCCGAAGACAAGGCCCGCTATTCAGCGCAAGGCGGTGCGTCATGACCCAGGGTCGCAGCATCCGCCTGTTCCTGGTGGATGGCACGCCGCACGGGCTGCTGACGGCGGAGATCATGAACTGGACCGGGCATGTGCTCACCGGGCCGCGCGGCAAGCTGAGCGAGCTGGTGCAGCGCCCGGAGTGCGGCCGTACGGGCGTGTACTTTCTGGTGGGGCCGGATGCGGAGAACAGCGCCCGTCCGCAGGTGTACATCGGCGAGTCGGATGATGTCGGCAAGCGGCTCAAGCAGCACAACCGCACCGAGGAGCAGGGCGGCAAGGACTTCTGGGAGAAGGTCTGCCTGATCACCAGCAAGGACCAGAATCTGACCAAGGCCCACGTGAAGGTCTTGGAGAGCCTGCTGATCCAGCAGGCCCAGCGCGTGGGCCGTTGCACCCTTGTCAACGGCACCCGCCACGACTACATCGGCCTGCCCGAGGCCGACCAGGCCGACATGGCCTTCTTCCTGGAACAGATCCGCACCGTCTTGCCGGTTTTGGGGTTCGAGTTTCTGCGTGACTCCAGCCGGCCACCGTCAAAGGACGTTGTGGCCGGTGCTCTTGTCGCTTCCCCTGACGAAGACACGTCGCCCCGTTTCCGGTTGATGCTGCCCAAGCATGGGATCACCGCCTTTGGGCAGGAGGTGGAGGGCGAGTTCTTCGTACTGGAGGGGTCCCAGGCCCGGGCCGAGTGGGTGGGACCAGCCCACGGATACCAGCGCCTGCATCAGCAACTCTGCGAAGAGGGTGTGGTGGTCGAAGGCGGGGACGGCATCCTGCAGTTTGCCCGCGACTACGCATTCTCCAGCCCCAGTGCGGCTGCTGCTATGGTGAGTGGGAGGACGGCTAACGGCCGCGTTGAATGGAGGCGCGAGGAGACCGGCCAATCCTACGGCGAATGGCAGGAGCAGTTGGTCGCGGAAGCCGCGGATACAAGCCCCGAAGAGCCCTGAGCCAAAGGAACGGAATGGCGGACAGCAAGGAAGCACAGTTCCAGCAGGAGATCATCGACGCGATGACCGCCGATGGCTGGCTGACCGGTCCGGCCGGCGGCTATGACGCCGCGAACAACCCGCAGGACCCGCAACGGGCTCTGGTGCGCGCGGTGACGCGCGAGCTGGAGCGCGGCGGCACGCTGGATGTCCTACGCCACGGGGTGAAGGCGCCCGGCGTGAAGCTGGGTCTGTGCAGCTTTAAGCCCGACCACGGCATGAACCCCGACGCCCTGGCCCGCTATCGCGCCAATCGCCTGCGCGTGGTGCCGAAGGTCTCGTCCTCGCCGCATGCGTGTAGCGGGGAGTACAACCCGCGGCTGAATCTGGTGCTGTTCGTCAACGGCATCCCCACCGCCACGCTGGAGCTGTTTCGCAAGAACCTCCAAAGCTTTGTACGCAGCTACGAGTTCCTCTCCCAGATCGTCGCCTTCGAAGACCGCGAACTGGAACACCTATGCGTGTATGCCCGTGCCCTGCACCCGCTGCTGCGCACCGAAAATCTGGAAGAAGACACGATCGACGTCTCCGAATTGGAGCTGACCCACTACCGCCTGAACAAGCACGTCGAACACCAACTGAACCTCGGCGAAGAGGGTGAGGACTACGACGGCCTGAAGCCCGTCTCCGACGTGGGCTCCGACAAGCCCGACGGCCCCGAACGCCAACGCGACTTCGCTTTGCTGATCCTGCGCCTGCTGACCGGTGGGACAGGCGACCAACGCACCGTCCCAACGAGGCCCGCTCAATGAACGAGCGCCTCAGGGCATTGGCGCTCGTTTCGGCAGCCCGGGGGCCGAACGGCGACACGCCGCGATCCAGCCATTCGGTTCGCCAAGCGGGCTTCCATCCGCGCGTTGGCAACCGAACGGTATGGAGCGCCTTGCTTGCGGGATATCACGGCCATGTCGGTGTTATCCAGAATCTGTATAGCGCCAATATCCCAGATTCTGTCTAATACACTGTTCGGCCTCGGAGCTGAAACGAATCAAAAATTAGGAGAGGCCTGTGAAGGTTCTCGGAGTCGAGTTCTCGTCATTTAACATGAATTATGTGGTCATCCGTTCGAACGGTGACAGCTACGAAGTCATAACGTCGAGCCGGATGACGCTAGGCGAAACCCGCGATCGCAACGCACTAGTGGCTTTCCAGGATGCAGTTAAGACGCTCCTCAATGAGGTCGGCCCGGATCTGTTGGCCATAAAAGGAAAGCCGGAGGCTGGGCGAATGCAGGCAGGCGCTGCATCACTCAAGATGGAGGCGATTTTGCTCGCGAATGCGCCTTGTGACGCCGACTTCGTGTCTGGACAGCGGATTAACAAGACGGATGACGAGGACCCGTCGCTGTACGCCTACCTTCAGCCAGCGCTAAAGGCAGCGGTCTCGGCTCTCCGGATGGGGGTCGGCTAGAAGCTATGTGCGACTATCCTGACGAGATCAAGGACGGCCTTGCTGCTCTAAGCGCTGACTACCGGGACTTCCAAGAGAATAATCGCGGCGCAAACGGCTACCTGTTCTTCGCAGAGAACAACATATCTGGTCAATCCGTCGCTCTAAAATTCTATTGCGGCGAACCGGGGGAGCGACAGCACGACGAGCCGAGACAGTTGGCTGCTATACATTCCCCCAACGTACTGCCGATCCTAGATGCACGCATGGTGTCGGACGAGTGGGGGTATTTCGTCACACCGCGTTGCCACGATGGGGACTTGGATGATCTTATTGAGACACGGCCAAGTGTCGACTGCGCGATTGACGCCGCTATCGGCATCTGCCGTGGTGTAAGCGCGATCCATGCGGAACGGATGGTGCACCGAGACCTGAAGCCGGGGAATATCGTCTTCGACAGAGGTTCGCCCCGAATTGCCGACTTCGGCAGCGTCCGCGCCCTAAACGAGGGGCAAGAGACGACACAGGCGTCTCGGCATAGCGTCCTGTACCGCCCGCCGGAGTCGTTCGGCGCTGGCGTTTATGGAAGGTGCGGCGACGTATATCAGATCGGATTGATAACGTATCAGTTACTCGGGGGCACGCTGTCGTATAACCCGGAAGCCTACCTCACTAAGCGCGAGCGGAAGGAATATCAGGAAATTGGGGACCAAGTAGAGCGTTCACTGTACATCGACGGTGTCATTGGGCGGCGAGCATGTGCGGGGAATTTGCTAGATCTTTCGACCTTACCACCGTGGGTCTCCGGTGCCGCCAGACGGTGCTTGAACGAACTAACTGCGCCAGATCCTAGCAAACGCACCTCTACCGTCTCAGAGGCAGTAGCGAAGCTCACGCAGGTAAGGACCTCAATGCAGGACTGGTGGTGGGATGCTGGAAGTGCCTGCGTAGCATCCGGGCAGTACCGAATAGAAGTTCGGCCCGTCGGCGACGGGAGCTATGAAGCATTCCAGGTCAAGAATGGAGCAAGCCGGCGCCTGCGGGGAACGCGGAAGGGAAGTCTCCGGCAGGTCGTGCAGCAGGTCGCTTGATCGCCTGCCGAACAAGGCGCTCCAGCCGACGCGGCGAAGCCGCGCGGCTGAGCTTCAACGTTAGGAAGCCAAAAGAGCAACTTCGATGCGCGACCTGACAGGAGATTGGTTCGGACACTATGTGTGTGGCGCTGTTTGGCTTGACTTGCTGACAGCCCTTTGCGGGTAAGCCCCTTGCCATTCTTCATGCCATTCCCTTCCCGGGCCTTTCCCTTTGCGGCTGCTGCGTTCCCCATCAAGCCGGTGTAGCCGTGCCGGACTTTGGCTGCGGCCCTTTGGCCGAGTATCGCCTCGGCCTGGTCCGCAGTGCTGCACCAGTCTTCGCAAGTGGTTCCGGGGTGCCCGATGCGGCCCCATTCGCGGCACACGGCATACTCGCCGAAAAGCCCTCGCTGGATGAACATCCGGTAGAATCGAAATTGGTTGCGATCAGGGGCGACCTTGAGCAGGCGAATCTCAGTCATCGCCATTGTTACGAAGTGCGGCGCGGCCGCCGGGAAAGTGGCGATAGAGTGTGGCGGGCGAAACACTCAGTTGCTTGGCGAGTTCCCGCACGGGGGCATCGGAATGGGAAAGGACTGTCCACGCAAAGGCGAGCTGGTCTTTTGTAAGCGCCGGGGGGCGGCCGCCGGTACGGCCACGCTGGCGCGCGGCGTCCAGGCCCGCACGGGTCCGCTCCTGCATGATGGAGCGCTCGAACTCGGCCACTGCGCCAAACACATGAAAGACCAGCTTCCCGCCTGGCGTCGTGGTGTCGATGGATTCCGTGAGGGACTGGAACTCGACCCCACGCTCCTCCAGGTCCTCGACAGTGGTGATGAGCTGTCGCATGGATCGTGCAAGCCTGTCCAGTCTCCAGACCACCAGGACGTCGCCCTGCCGCATGTAATCTAGGGCCTCCCGAAGCTGTGGGCGATCACGCTGGGCTCCCGATGCACGGTCCTCGTAGATCCGGTCGCACCCGGCCTCCCGCAGGGCATCGGTCTGGAGCGATGGGTCCTGGTCCCGGGTTGAAACGCGCGCGTACCCGACTTTCATAGGCATGGTCTCTCGAAACTCATCGCTATGCTAGGTTCTGCGACACAGGGTTTCAAGACACAGTTTTGAGACACTTAGGCGCAAGCAATTGGGTGGCGTCGCTGGATTCGGCGCGACCCTCTCGAAAACGATCGTTTTTGCGACGGCCTGTTCAGTGGTCGGCGGGGTGGACTCGGGGGCGAAACCGAGCTACCTTGGTAAAAGGTAATACCACGTAATACGAGGGCCACCATGGCAACGTCCCTGAAAATCGATGACGCATTGAAAGGTCGCCTCCAGGAACTGGCCACCCAACGCCGACGGTCGCCCCACTGGATCATGCTCGAAGCCATCCGCCAGTACGTTGACCGCGAGGAGGCCCGCGAGAGCTTCAGGCAGGAAGCCCTGGCGTCCTGGTCGGCCTACCGGGAAACCGGCCAGCACCTGACCGGGCAGGAAGCCCGCGACTGGTTGAGCACATGGGGCACTGACGATGAAGGGGCCGCGCCCGAGTGCCACGAGTAATCGTCACTGCGGGCGCCGTAGAAGGTTTGGAGCGGTGCAGGCGCTCTCTCGCCACGAAAGCCCCGGATGCCGCCCGGCGCGCGGGTCAGGCGATCGAGCGGCAATTCCTGCTGCTGGAAACGGCCCCCGATATGGGGCGACCGGATCCTGAAGTCCCCGAACTGCGTGAGTTGGTGATTGCCTTCGGCGACTCCGGATTTGTGGCTCTGTACCGACACGAACCGGCCGACGATGCCGTGTATGTCCTCGCCTTCCGGCACCAGAAAGAGGCGGGTTACTGATGCGGAGCCTGAGCTTTAACCGCTTGTGCCGCGCGTCGTGGATTGGTCCCCCGGGCCTTGAATCTCGCGCCGGCGTGCGCTACTGGTGTAGTTAAGGACGAAAACGACTGGATAAACCATGTTGGTACTTACAACGCTCATTCTTGCCCCCTTGGCCTTGTTTCTGGCTGTTGGGCTCGTCACTTCGATTCGCCGGCGAGGCTGGAAGGCCGGCGTGCGACAGTTCGGTGTGGCGGCAGGTGGACTGAGTGCGGGCGTGGCGCAAGCGGTTAGCCGAAACACGACCCGGAATGATGGCGAGAGCGATGCCCTGTTCCCGGGTTTGCGGTCCGAGGACATCCTAGATGTTGTCGCCGCAGGGGCAGTGGGAGTCGAGTCTAATGCTGGCAGTGGCGATGTACCGCCTGAACCCTCTTTGGATGGGAATGACGTGGAGATCGAAGGATTCGATGGCAGGACCTATATCGGCTTCGTCGCGCCGGGACGCGAGGCACCCGACGACTCGTGGACCCAACTCGGATGGAAACATCACAGGTAAAGGCGCCCCATCCTCCAACGCACGCCGAAACTATCGACGCCGGCTACCTTCCATCACTTTTCTCCCGGCAGCGGTCCCGGCTGCACCCCCAGCTTTGTCTATGCCGCCGGTGGTCTGATCTGCAGCGCCCATAGCGCTTTGGACCTTAAAGCCTGCCCATCCCACGAGCACGCTGAACAGCAGCGGTAGACCGATGTGCAGGAACCCGATTGTCATGTGGATGATGCTTGCTTTTGTCCCCCCATCAGAAGACAGCAGAGACCCGAAACTCGACGCCATGTAGCTGCCCGTGGATGGATACAACGCTGCCATAATGTTGTCCTCCAGCCAGCGGCTGATGGTCCAGAGGTAGGTCCAGAACGTGATCGTGAGGATCGAGGCCGTCGCGATGAAAACCGGACCCCAGGAGTACAGCGACAACACGAGCAGAATGGGGAGCAGCATGTAGATCCCCATGAGCAGGAAGCTCTGCACGATGGGCGCGGCCTCGCGGATGGTGAGCATCAGAGGCCCGTGCGAGAACATTTCCTGCTGCCCGAGCCCGAATCCTACTGCGATCTGGGAGAACCATCCGGCCCCCGTGTCGGTATTGGTAAGTTCACTGGAGGCGATTGGGGCGTTGACTGCCGCTTGATCGACCATCCGGCGGATCATTCGGTCTTCGATCTCCTCGTCCGAGGTCCCGAAGAATCCGGATACCCGGTCCCGGATCCCCTCAAAGGTGCTGGTTTCCATTTCATCCAGGATCTGCTGCCGCAACCCGGGTCCTCCATTCCCGCTCCACCAGTCCTCGCAGGACGGGCGGCCGTAAGGCGGCTCCGCGCCCTCGTTGTAATCTGGATCGTCTCGGGCCGGGTTGTAGTCGAAGCCGTGTACGGGGCTTTCGGCCCTATAGCGGTCATAGAATCCTTCGGTTTGCAGGTATACCCGAGAACCGATGAACTCGGGATCGTCCGTGCCGTGCGTAGCCAGCAGTGAATCGACGTCCGGCCGCTCTCGCTGGAATCGAGAGCGGGACCGGATAAAGCACTCATTCGTGAACCGCTGGACGTTCTGCGCTACTTCGGGATCCGAGATCCGCTGTTCATCGATTGTCAGGCGGGTGCGCACCATTTCTTCCGGGCACCCGATACCGGCGATCGCCGCGCCGGTGATCCCCTTCGAGATCGCCATCGTCCCGTACCACCAGACCGGCACCGACGCGTTCGTGAGATCGAAGGCGTCCGAGTAGGTGGTGTCTTCGATGCCGGAAATGCCTGGTGTCTGATTGCAGGTGTTCTCAAACTCCAGCTCACTGAGCGTGAGGGGCCAGATCGGCTGTGCAGCCAGCACGACGACCGAGAGCGCCTTGACGATCTCGACCTCCATCATGTGGACGGACTTCCGGCTCCCGGCCTTGGCCTCCTGTCCGGTGTAGTTGTCCACGAAGGCTCGGATCACGATGATCAGAAAGGGGATGAACGCGATCCCCGAAAACACGAGGATGTCCCACAGGTTCTGAAACTGCATCCACCCGAAAATGGTGGTGAATGCTTCGAGGGGATGCCCAACGGTCATACCACTAACTCCACGGCGCGGCCCAGCAGGTTCTGCCCCAGCAGGATTTCCAGGATCACGAGCCAGGCCGCGACTCTCCAGCGTGCGTCCACCAGACGTTGTTGCGACTCCGGCGGCAGGTGCCCGCCGAGCCAGGTCACCCAATACCGCCAACCCAGCACGACCGCCGCGATCAGCAGCCAGCGCCAACCGGCCAGCAGCCACTCAGTGCGATCGAGGCGGGCCCGCACCGCCTCCGCCCCTTCGATCATGTTCCACGCGAGCCCCGCCACGATGACGATCGCAAAGGCGGCCGCGACCCCAATCAGGAGGTGGCGCGGGATTCGCGAAATCATGGCTGTGGCACCACGCCGCCACGGATTGGGGCGGTCTCGATCGGTTGCGGGGATGGGGTGCCGCTGGAGGCGCGGGCGCGGCGTTGTGCTTCACGCAGGATCGACCCGGCCGTATTCGACACCACGGCCTGACGCGCCTCGATCTCCATCATCAGCGTGTCGATCTCGGAGGTGATCTCCTCGACGCCGTCGCGGATGTCTTCGCGGGCGACACCGGCCGCGTCGATCTCCGGTGCCTTCCGCCCGCTCAGCAGCATGCGGCGGGTCAGGAGGGCCTGCTCCATCGTGCGCGCGGTCGCGACTTCCTGTGCCAGCCGTCCCGTCGCCACCATCCGGTCGGATTCCGGGAGTTCACGCAGCGCCTCGATCAGGCCGCGCGACACCCCCACGCCGGGGGCCGAGACGTCGCGCAGATTGCTCCGCGTCGGATTGGTCGCGCCCGAAACGAGCTGCATCAGATCCTCGCGGACCTGCTGGTTGGTTTCTTCGAGGATGGGTAACAGTCCCACACCGGGGGTGGTCTCGCTCGAACATCCCTGGCAGGTGCGGATGTGTTTGTCCCCGAGCACCCGGGTTGCCCACTCCTGCGCCTCCTGCGGGGTGTTCCAGGTCCGTGCGAGAAGGGGCGGGTCACCGGATCCGACATAGGGTGTTCCGGCGTTCGGAGGCCGGTCCAGGGTGATGTTGTAGCCCGCTTTGACGGTATCGCTGATCACGTCAATCGGCTCCTGTCCCTGTCCGCCCCGGCGGCCCCCGATCCATTCGGCCCCATCGTTCCCGGCGTTCTGATCAATCTCCTCCTGGACCTGCACGATGTCGCCCCCGGAGCCCATGGCCGCGCGCCAGTCATCGCCCTTCGAGAGCGTGACCCACTCCTGATAGGGGTTGCGGCCGTCGGCGATGGCGGCTTCCATTTCCTCGCAGCTCTGTGTCGCGAGCGACAGCTCTTCCTCGGCGCGCAGCAGGTTGTTCTGGAACAGGTCGTACAGCCCGGGATTGGACCTCTGGAGGACCATGGCCGGCAGGGAGGCGATCGCGTTCGTCGCGGCCTGGACCATCTGATCGACCATGTCTTCCATGCCCTGAGCGACTTCGTTCAGGGTGTTCTCGATGCTTAGAAGGGGATCGAAGCTGCCACAGCTATACCCCGCACTGGCCTCCGCTCCGAAGGCCAGCCGGGTCGTAGTGACCGTGGGGTTTGGGGCATTGGAAATGGGTTCTGCGCCGCCCACCTCGTAGTACCAGATCCCGTCTTCGGATGGCACGAGGGCCTGGGCCGTACCCGGCCCCGCCAGTGCGACGCAGGTTGCCGCAGCGATCAGGCTTTTTCGGATCGGCATGGGTCGTCTCCTAGAACGTGACGGAGCCGAGGTACACCTGGCCCCCGATTTCGCAGCAGTTGTACGGTCGCCAGAGCGTCCAGACGTAGTTGCCCTTGAGGTTGGTCTTGTCACTGGACCAGCCGTCCTTGTCCTCGGTGTCATCTTCCCCGAACACCTCGCAGGCGTTGGTGTCCGTGGGCATGTGCATCTGGAACGTGCCGGTCTCTTCGTCCCGCTCCACCAGTTCGGGGGGGAGCCACACGCGGTAACCGTCCTCATGCACCACGTCGTCGCCCGGGAGCTGTTCATAGACGTGCCCCGACTGGTCTTCCCGGGTGGTGATGTCGCCCGCCCGCTGCGCGACGATCGCGGCGGCCTTGGCATCCTCCGGCTGGGAGACGTAACCCGAGCGGGGATACACCGCGCCCCAGGTGTAGTCGTCCCACTCTCCGATCTCCCGTTCACCCTCCCGGAGGGACTCGATGTAGAACATTTCGGGCACCGCGTAGCGCCAGGCGAGTACGCTGGTCGCGGACTGGTAGTAGGGGTGGAAGGCTTCGGCCGTGGCCGCGCCCGGACAAATGTACGGGACGTCGATGTACTCCAGGATCTCCATGAAGGGGTGCCCGACTACATCCGCTTCCTTGAATCGAAGCTGACGGGCATCGCGGGAATGGCGCCCCTCCAGCGTGTTCCCGCCTCCCACGAAGGCATCGAACGACAGGATCGATTCGGCGGCGGATTCCTGTGCGGACCCCAGCGCTCCCCGGATCTCGGCCCACGGGTTTTCGCCGGTGTTCTGGTAGGCCGAAATGACGGCGTCCGGGACGTAGTGCCGGATCCGCTCGGTGGTGACCACGCTGCACCCGGTAATGGTGCAGCGTAGCCACAGACAGACCCCGATGATCTCCCAATTCAGGCAGGACGAGAGGGCGCTGCTCGTCTGTGAAGTGATCTCGGAGGTACTAATGGTGTCCGGGTCCTCGGCCTTCGCGGGGCTCCCCACCAGCAGGCAGAGCGCGGCCACCATCCCGGCGCCGGTGCTGCGCATGGACCCCCGGATCATGGCCGCCACCGTTCATACTCGCGCAGGCCGCGCGCGAGATCCGTTGTGCCATACACCACGGCCTGGCCGTCGAAGACGATGGCCGGTACTTGTTCAATGTTCAGGCGATAGGCGCGCAGCAGCGGATCGTAGGCGGCTTCGAGATCCCGATGCGCCCGGGCGTCCAGGCGCTCCTGGGCGATCGCGGCCGCGGCCTCGGGGTCGGCTGGAAGCCCCTGACTCAGGGCCTCCGTGGCTCGGTCCACGGCGTCCACATGATGGATCTCGATGTGGATCCCCCGGCGGTCGGCCGGCGTGGTGGATACGGTCGTACCGGTGGTCACGAAGACCTCGATCTGCCCCGGGTCGGCGCTGACGGGGCCTATCCCCACCAGGAGTAGAACGGCCATCATTCGTCGCATGAGCGGCCTCCTGCGCTGGATGTCGAGGGAAGGTGAAGCTGTGCCCGGAAGCGGCGCTGAGGCTCGTTCAGCATGCGCTCGCACACGCGGCCTTCTGCCTCAGCCAGGCGGATCGCCAGATCCCGCAGCGGGCCCGCGAGCACCTCGCCCTGCTCGAACTCGCGGGCCAGTGTCGCAGGGGTGCGCCCGTGCACGGTCAGCTGCATCAGAACGACGTCGCGCTGGGCATCGGTGAGCCAGCCGCCCTTGTGGATCAGCTGTCCCTCGCCCTGCAGCGGGAGGGTGTGGATCTCCAGTCGTTCCGGGCCGCCCTTGTTCTCGGGCATCAGGAACAGGCCTTTGCGCCCCCCGGCGACCAGCAGCCATTCGGTCCAGGCAAAGTCGCCGGCCCAAAGGGTGTGTTGATTGATCACGGCGCGTCCCCTCCGATCCGGCGCGCGACTTCTTCGGCGGCTTCGACTTCCGAGCACCCCAGCTCGTCCATGATCTTTCGGCGCTCCGATTTCTCGTGCTTCTCGGTCATCGCCAGGGCCAGGGCGATCGGGGGTGGGACGTTGCGGAACAGCGTTTCCACCTGGTCGGCCAGGACCACGCCCTCGACGTACTTGCCGGGTTCCTTGCGGGCTCCGAGCAGCAGGCTCTTCTGTTCGCTGGTGAGGTCCTTGAAGCGGGCGATCTGTTCGATCTCCTCCTTCGGCATCACCAGGCACATCCACCACTCCATCATGTTGAGCATCTTCCGGGACGCATCCGGGAAGTCCTCCAGGTTCTGCGTAGCGATCCAGAACCAGGCCCCGAGCTTTCGCCACATCTTCGTGATCTTGACGACGTAGGGCGCAAGCAACGGATTGGTCGTGATCATGTGCCCCTCGTCGGTGAGCACGAGGGTCGGGCGTTCGGAGTGCTGGTGTTGCTCGACCAGGTCGTTGATATGGTTCATCAGGCCGACGTAGGCCACCGTGAGCTGATCCTCGTAGCCCTCGCGCGCCATGATCCCCATATCGACGATCGTTACGTCGGCCTCCGGCCAGCGCTCGCCGGCCCGGTTGAAGACCTTGCCGGCGAACCCGTGACAGAACACCTCCATGGACTGCGCCATTTCGCTGACGCGCTTGCGGCGTTCGGGGGAATCTTCCTCCTTCGCGACCTCGTGCAACCCGGCGACCACGTCCTCGGTCAGGACCTGTTCGCGCCCTGCGGCGCGAACGTTCTTGGCGGCACGGAGGATGCCGTTGGCGATGGCGGTGTTGTCCGGGCGGCGCATGTGCGCCTCCTCGCGAGGATCGCCACCGGTGATCATAATTTTGGCCGCGATCTGCATTTCGCCGAGCAGGTCGCGTCCCTCCTCGATGTCGTCCTCCTCGTCCTCGTCGGGGGCGTCTTCCTCGATCTTCTTGTCTACCTGGGGGTCATCGAGGAGCTGGGTCGCCGCCGCGAACGGCGGCAGGCTGACCCGCTCCTTGGGGGTAAGGGAGACCTGATTGACCGAGACGCCCCGGTGGTCCAGGTACTGTCCCAGCAGACCGAACGAGTTGCCGGCCTCGATGATGAAGATCCGGGGCCGATAGACCGCCACCATCTGGAGGATCAGATAGGTGAGCAGGGCGGATTTGCCGGCCCCGGTGGGGCCGAGGATCAACGCGTGGGCGTTCTTCTTCCGGTCCGAGGGATGCAGCGGATCGAACATGAGGGGCTCGGCGCCCCGGTTGTAGAACAGAAACCCGGCGTGGTCCGTCCCCTTCGTGCGGCCGTAGAGGGGGAGCAGGGCGGCGAGGTGGTCGGCATACACGTAGCGGCTCCGGCGCGTGACGCGCTCCAGGGCCGGGTCATAGGCCATCGGGAGCGCGCGCAGATAGGTGTCCAGCGGGAGCAGCTCGGCCTCTCGGGTGATGATCTGCAGACCGTTCGCCACCAGACGCGAGGCCAGCTCGTTGCGCCGACGCACCAGCTGCGTGTCGTCCTCCGCGCGGATATAGAAAGCGATTTGGGTGGGGTAGAGCTTGTTGCCGCGCGCGAGTTCTTCCTGCGCGGTCTCCACCTCCTCCAGTGCCAGCCGGGATTCGATGTTGTCCCCACGGGACGCGGCGTGGATCTGCCCGATATGGTTGGAGACCTGGTCCTGCGGCTGGATGGTGATCGTGACCGAGAGGATCGTGCCTTCGGGGGCACGGTCGAACAGCGCATAGATGTTCTCGCCGGCCTGGCGTTCCGCCGTGAAATGCCCGGTCTTGGGGGCTTGCCGCAGACTCTGGACGTTCAGCACCGCATGGGGCATCCCGTCGAAGCGCCAGACGCCGGCCTCGGCATCCGACACCGGCATCGAATAGGTGAACAGTTCGGCCAGGTCGCGGCCGAACGGGAGATCCTCGTCCCCCGGATAGGGGGCGACGTTCAGCAGCTTCTCCGGGTCGCCATCGGCCACCTCGGGGCGGGGGTTGAACCACGGGACGAGCCATTCGTACAGGTCCTGCGCCTTGCAACGCTTCACGCCGACTCCAACGGCCTCCAGGGAGGTCGCCCATTGGGCGGCCACCTGGTTGAGCGTCTCCTCGGGAGACAGATCGCCCGAGACGGAGCGGCGGTACAGGCATGCGCGCACGCGGCGTTTCTGCCCGCGCCACGCGCCGCCGGTGACCTGCTGATCGACGAAAAGACCGCCCTCCTGCGAGATCCGGTGCAGATGGTCGTCCACCTCCGCGAGGTAGGAGTCCCGAAACGGATTGTCTTCGGACCGCTCGCGGGAGTAGGACCGGATATGGTCGGTGACCCCGCCCAGCGCGGGATCGTCCTGCACGAACACCTGCAGCACCCACGGGGACCCGTCCACTTCGGGAACCGAATCGGTCAGCGCGCCCTGGATCTGCTGGCGCAGGTCCTCCATGTACTCGGGCGTGCGCGCCTCGGAGCTGGCCGGGATCAGCTCGAACAGCGCACCGACGCTGTTGCGGTCTTCCAGGAGAAACACCTGAGTCGCCGGGTCGTAGTCCGTCCACGGCAACAGGTCCGTGAACGAGTTGGGCCGGCGGTAGAGGTCCTTGACCTCGGCCTGCGTCACCGGACGCGACCCGCCCAGGTTCGGGTCGGGCCCCTGATTCTCGTCTTCATCCCTGGCCGAACGGCCGGGGAGGAGCGAGGTGAGCATTTTCAGCATCATCGGGCTCCCGCCTCTCCGGGGAGTGCGTAGTGGTGGCGGTCATACATCGGGAACGACGTCGAATACCCGGGCACGGGCACCTCGTCGCGACCGGCCAGGTGCGGGTAGACGAACATCACCAGGGTCGGATTGGGCACCCGACTGAAACGGGTTTCGATTTCGTCGTGTGCGGACCGGGTGTAGCCCGCGAGATCCGCCGTGCCGTCCTGGACGTCTCGGCCGATCGGCTGTTGCAGCGCCTGACGCGCGGCATCGACATCGGTGCGCCCCATGGACTCGAAGTGTCCTTCGTACACCTCGTCCATGGTGGGCCCGTCCTTCGGGATCACCTTGTCCGCCGAAGTGGAGGCGCAACCGGCGGTCAGGACCGCACTAATCAAGAGTGCGATGGGTAGAGCGGCGCTCGAACGCTTCATGGGAGACCCTTCTGCCTTCAAGTTCATAATCGATCCTCAGTTCCCGGTCGAGGTGGATGGCGACCGTCTCGCCGGCGGGGGCGAAGACCGCATCAAAGTGACTTTCCTGGCGTTCCCGCAGCCACTGCGCGACTTCGCGGGCGGCATCGGATGCCGCGCGGCCGGCGATGAACTGCCCGGTATCGCCGGTGACGATGTTCTGTGTGAACCCCTCCTGACCCACGATCTGCGTGGTCTGAGCGGCAGCGGCGGCGTCCGCAGCGGCTTGTGCCGTCACGATGCCGGTGGCCTGTGCCAGGTAGGCCGGTGCATTGGAAATGCGATCGCCCGGGATGCAGGGCACGCCCTGCTCGTTGGAGATCCAGCCGAGGGTGTCGCTGGAGTCCCCATCGGGATCCGGCAGAGTGCGAACGGTGCCATCCTGAAAGACGAAGGTGACCGACTCCACCGAGCCCCGGACACAGGACAGCGTCCAGTCGCCCATCGCGGTCCCGGAGAAGATCATCCCTTCGATATTGGGGATCTCGATGTCGTTGGCGGCCAGGTTGCGCTCGCCGACGATCACCTTGAACGGCACGGGGTCCTCGACCGTTCCACCATGCGGTACGCGCCCGATCAGGGCCGTCATGGCGGTCGAGCCCATCAGGGTCGAATTGCGCGGCACCGTGTACCGGGGATCTTCCTCCGGCGTATCCGTGCCGGTGGCGCGCGCCGCCGTGTCGCGGGCGTGCTCCACGCCGGCGGCGCCGCGATCCCGGATGGTGCCGGCCGCGGAACGGCCGCGATCGAGGAGGCCGCCCCCTTCTTCTTCGGGGTCGTAGCCGACGGGATTCGTCCAACGAAGGGTGTCGGCGGATTCTGGTTCGGCCGTGCGCGTGCGGTCCCGGATAACCGGGGCCTCGTCCTCCCGGATACCCAGCCCGATCGGGATGTCGCTCCCGGGCACCAGGTCGGGATCCTCTTCTTCCCGCTGCTCCAGCTGCTGGCCCATGTCCTGTACGCGGGAGCTGAGCTGGTCCATGCGCCCGAGGAGTCCCTCCAGGTGGTTTTGGCGTTCCGGATCCGGCTCCTGCCGCGCTTCCTCGGCCAGCTGCTCGCGCATCCGCTGGTTGTCCTCGCGCAGTTCCCGCAGCTGTCGGCGCGTCTCGCGCTGCTCGGCCGTCAGGGTGCGGATGGTGTCGGTGGCCGTGTCCGCGTCCGGTTGCGCCGCCGCCTGCCGCTGGTCCAGCGAGTCCGGCGCCTCGGCCGTCGGCTCGGTACCGCAGGAGCGCAGCATCACCAGGATCATCAATGCGCCAACGGCCAGGCCGATGATCGGCAGAAGTCGATTGCCCTTGGTGGAAACCATCAGCGCACCCCCCAAAAGCTCTCGTCAAAGGGGCGGTCCGACACGACATACACGGCGGTTGTGTCGGCTTCGTGGCCGGCCGGGTGCAGCCGTGCATGCTGAAAGGTGGCCGTCAGCCAGTCGCCCCGCAGGTCTCGGGGGTCGAGCGTCACCGGGGATTCCGTGGCGTTGCGTAGCTTGACGGCGGTGACGTACCAGCGCCCGCCGCGCCAGGCCGCGAGCGGTTCGGCGGTGACGGCCGCGCCCCGGACCAGGCGGACCGGTTCCTGGTTCAGCGAAACCTGGCGCACGCCAGGCATCTGCGGTGCGAGCCGGCTGGGGCCATACAGGGATTGGGACGCGAATCGCGTCAGCGCCACGTAGTCCAGGTTTTGGTGGTCGGGTTCGGCGTCGGGGACGTCCGTCGCGTGGTCCCGCCGACTCCCCGGCCGATGAATGACGACCTCATTGGCGCGGGCGCCGTCTTCGGCCGAAAGGTCGAGCATGAACGTCGCCCCGGATTCGACATCGGCAATGACGGCGCGGGCGGGGCCGAACGAGGATTGCGCCTTGAGATAGACGATCCCGTCGTTCGAGAACACGCGGACCTGGTCATCGATGTGGGGTGGAAGCCCCACGCGGACGTGCCCTGCAGGGAAGCGGATCAGCCGCTCCTGCCCCACGGGCAGGGTGACCTGGACGGGCGCTCCGTCCCACGTAATGCGGTCGGGGCTGTCGCCGGCGGTGGCCGACACCGGCCCCGCGAGGGCCGCGATAAGGGCAATGGCGAGGATCGGGCGCATTACTGCTCCTCCTCCGGGTCGATGCGATAGGGATCTTGGACGAAGCCCGCGAGGGCGAGTCCCCAGGGGTTCGATTCAGGGTCGATGTCGTAGGCGACCACCCGCAGGGGGTAGCGGATGAAGACCTGCTTGACGCGCTCGCCGTCGATGCGCTCCTCGACCTCCACGTCCAGCCATACGGTCCACGTCCCGTCCCCCGTGGCCTGCACGCGGTCCGGGGTGTAGCGCAGGCCGTCGATCTCCCGGATGAACCGGCTGCGATCCCGCAGCTCACCGCGCCGTTCGCGCTGTTCTCGGTCCGCTTCGAGGGTTTGCTGAAACCGTGGCGTCAGGAACGCCTGCAGCGACCACAGGTTGTCCGGGTAGTCCGCACGCCCGTCCTCGGGCCAGCGATGGACCTGCTGCCAGATGTAGAACGCGAAGGTGTACACCGACGCGGGATGCACCTCTCCGGCTTCCAGAACCCCGCCGGTCCGAAGATCCGGGGGGATGTGCACGGTCAGGCGGTCGGGGGCCTGCTGCCATCCAAACCACAGGCCGAGGGCCACGACTGCCATGACGGCAATGACGCCCCGGAGGGTGTTGATGTGCGATCGGGCGCTGTCGAGTTCCTTGCGGTATCTCACGAACGTCTCCCCAGGTCCCAGGTCCCGCTGCGCAGCGTCACCGGGACCTTGCGCAGGCCGCTCCGGTGAAGGGCGAGCATGGCGCGTTGTTGGTAGTAGCCGGTGGGGCGGCCCCGCTTGATCTTCTGAAAGATCGTGGCGGTGATGAATACGGACCCCAGCACGCCGATTGCCGCGATTCCGACGCCCATCATCGGAGCGCCGATCACGACACCGACCAGGATCCCGACGGGCAGCCAACCGATCGAGGCCAGCACGAGAATGGCGAGCAGCTCACTGGAGGAGCAGCCGCGAAAGATGGGCGGCTCCTCGTTCAGCCGCTCGGCCATTCGGTTTTCGAGTCCGGGCGTCGCCACGCGGCATTACTCCATGATCGACATGGCCTGAGTGACGAAGAAGCTCAGGACGAGGAGGATCACAGCACCCACCACGCCGAGCAGACCGACCTCGCCCCATTCGGCCTTGCCCTGACGCGCCTCGTTGAACTTGGTCAGCGCGGTCCAGGAGACCCACAGGAAGGAGGCGACGGCGATCAGCGTCCCGAGGAGGGTCGCTCCCTCGTAGAGGTAGCCGCGCATGAGGTCGATCCAGTTGCCGTCCTCGAATCCCCCGTCGGGCTCGGGTGCCGTCGGCAGGTTCTGCGCCCAGGCGGGCGTGGAGTGGATCGCGATCACCAGACCGGCCAAGAAGAGGTGGTGGGCGCGGGCCAGGTGTCGTTTACAGGTCTTGAGCATCGGAAAAGTCCTCCTATGGACGGATGAAATAACCCACGAGCATCACCACCACGGCGGCCCGTACAGAGACCCAAATCAGGTCGAACATGGGCGTCTCGCGGTCGCTCCAGGCGCGGAATTGGCCCATCACGACCCACATGAGCCAGATCAGATAGGTGACCGCGACAATGGTGGCGATCGCGAGCCCCAGGTCGGCGCCACTCGCGCCGGCCCACTGCTCGAACTGACTGGCGGCATTCCCGCTCACCGGCGGTAATCACCACTGAGGGGCTCGACCCGGCGCGGTTGGGCGCGCGGTGCCCGGAGGTGCTCCTCAATGCCGGCCTGCACCCGCTCCAGGTCGTGGCGCAGCCAGTCGTACTGGAAGCGGATCCGTGCGTCGGGGTCGGCATGGGCTTCAGCCTGATCAACCAGCGCGTGCAGGGCCTGGATCTCGTGAGCGAGTCGGCTCAGGCTCTCGCGTTCCGCATCGCGGTCGGCCAGGGCCGCCGGTGTGAGGGTGATCATCACCACGCCCGTAGCGAGCGCGACAAGGGTCCTGTGCATGGCGTGTGACTCCGAGGCGTTAGCGTGAGCCACAGTCTTCTGATTCCCGGCCGTGGCGACTACGAAAAATCCTCAAACCGATCGCGAGGGTTTTTCGGACGCGAGGGTTGAGCCCCTGCGCCGTGCTATTCGAGCCTTCGGAAAGGGCGGGTTTGGCGAGGGTGAAACGTGGGTGGGCCGAGCAGACTGCATCGCAAGCCCGAGCGGGAGTGCGGCGTCGAACGTCGGTGGTAAGGGGTTTGGCGTCCGGCCGTCCGGGGGTGGAGAAACGTGGTGCGCTCGTGACACTCGCAGCGGCGGGTGGGGTTCTCAGAGGTACTTCTTGAAGCTCGAAGCGGTAATGGCGATGGTGATCGCATTGAGCAGGGCGAACGGGAGAATGACCCAATTCGGGTGAACCGAAAACGGCAGGGCGAGGTAGACCACCCAGGCCATGGCGATCGAGGGCGCCATCAGGCGTTTCGCGTGGTGATAGACGAACGACGATTCGCGGCCACCCCCCCAGCGGCGCAGATCGCGCTGCACGAGCCCATCGACCAGGGCCACCATGGCGAATAGGACGAACACCGGCATGGCGAGGGTCAGCACCCCCAGGCGGAGGGCGAAGACCTGCGTGATCGCCATACCGGCCAGGACATAGGGCTCGATGGACTGATAGCCGTTGCGCAGGGAGTTCACCATCCGGCCATCCTCGGGGTGCGCGGGAATCGACAGCCACTCCACGAGCGAGTGGATCCCCGTGTACTCAAACAGGAAGCGATAGGACACCTCCGCGAAGCTGCGCGCGTAGCTCCCTGGATCCGCAGTCAGCATGGACTGACGAAAATCCTCGTTGAGGTAGCCGATCTCGCGTTCGAGCATCTGCTGGCTGTGCTGGATGCCTTCGTCCGGCCAGATCCAGGTCATGCCGACCCATTCCGCCACCAGAGAGAAGAGCAACGCCGCGAGCAGCCACAGGACGAGCTGGCCCGCGAGGTTCAACGTTCGTCCGATCAGCCCCGGCTCGCGCTGCTGAGCGGGGTGACTCGATGTCTGTCGGCGCGCGCTCGCCATCAGGCGGATTCCTGTGGGGCGATCGGCATGGCGGTATCCTGCCACCAGTGCTCGGCGGTGGTGTAATCGCGCTGCATGCGCTCGGCGATGTCGGCGAGCGATCCGGGCATCACCGGATCCGCTTTACTGTCCGGGAGCGGCATACGGATCTTCCAGAGCTGCCCCCCCTCGATCAGGGCGAACGCCTGACCCTTGGGCAGGGTGACGATGTCGGACGGCGTGAGCAGCGGGGCCTCGGTTACCGTGATGCGGTCTTCGTTGCGGCTGGAGAAGTGCTGATCCGATTCGGGATCAGCCGAATCGTTGGTGCCGGATACCTGCATGAGCGTGTTGATCTCGACCTGCGGAAGTTGCTCCGTGAGCATTTCGGCCGTCTCGTACTCCTTCACCCGCAGCATGACCAGCGTGTTGAAGTTACCGGCCACCTGGCCGGCCTTGGGCTTGGATCCGATCCGGGCCTCGACGTCGGACCAGGTCTGCGTATAGGCCGTGACCTGGAACCCCGCTCCACCGGCCTTGTTCAGCAGGGGGATGAACTCGTCGCCGATCAGCTCGTTGAACTCGTCGGCATGCACGTTGACGGTCGGGAGTCCCGACCGGCCACCGTCCGGCAGGCCGTCGTCCTGCCCATGCTTGTACAGCTGACCCGCGACGGAACAGAGATCCGCGAACATCGAGTTGCCCACGGCCGCCGCGACGTCGGCATCCGAGAGCGCGTCGAGGCCCACGTAGACGATGCCCCCGGTGCGGATGATCTCCCGCCAGGAGAAGATCGGGCGCGGATCGTCGGTGTCGAGGTAGTCGGGGGCGATCAGCTCCGCCGTCTTGCCGGTGGTCAGCTTTTCCATCAGGGGGAGCAGCGAGGCCACGATCTTGTCGAAGTAGGTCTTGTCGTACTCGAACGCGCTGCGCAGGCCATCGGCCACCGGGTCGAACAGTCCCTGCTCCTTGGCGTAGAGCATCAGGGCAACGGCTCGCCGGTCCCGGCCCTGCAGGTTGCGCGGTAGGTGGCGTTCATTGGTGTTGGCCTCGCGCCGCTCCACTTCCTCTTTCCAGCCTTCGGGGGCCACGCCGGGGAGCCAGTGCTCGTAGTACTCGATCAGCAGCGGCTCGATGTAGGTGATGTGCCGGAGGATCTGTTGGTAATCCGGACGTCGGCCCAGCGCCACGATCGCCTGAGAAACGATGTTCACGAACCGCCACGCGAACTCCTTGAAGGCGGCGCTGTTGCCTTCGCTCGGGAGCTGGTTCGAGACACGGGTGGCGACCTCGGTGATCCGACTGAACGACCCGACGGCGTTGTAGCGAGCGGAGTGGTCCGGGTAACCGAGGTGAAACATATAGAACTGGTCTTCGCGCCCCGCGCGGCGGGCCTCGGCATACATGCGCTTGAGCAGCTCGGCATCCCCCTTGGGGTCAATGACGATGGTGACGTCGCCGCGCCGGATGTCCTGAGTGATCAGGACTTCGGCCAGCCGCGTCTTGCCCACTCGGGTCGTACCCAGGACGAGGGTGTGCCCCACGCGCTCACCGAGATCCGTCCAGGCATCTTCCTCGTCCGGCTCAACGGCGTGCAGCGCGGGTTTCCCACCCACGGGAGGCAGAGGGGCCAGGGGGTTCCACCAGGATCGCTTCCCGAGTGCGCGCGCAATGCCGCGCAGCCCGGGCGTGGACTCCCACTGGACCTCCTTGCGGCGGGCCCAGCGGTACAGGGGGCCGGGATCCACGTAATGCTGGACCTCCGGCCGGATCGTGTCCCGCAGGCGCTGCGTGTGCTTCTGCGTCCAGCGAAACCCCCGTCCGAGGTAGAGCTTCCGGCGCGAGACGGGGATCTGTTTCGCGCTCATGGAGAACTCGGGCAGCTGTCGGAGGTGGCGGTGATACCGGACGATTCGCCACCCCTGCCGCGCTCGGTGTACGGCCAGGGCCCCGAGCATTGCCGCCGCGACCCAGGCGATCGAGGGAGTCATCATCAGGGCCCAGGGCGCGGCGACCGCGATGACGGCGGCGGCGCCGGCCACAAAGGCGGAGTAGAACTCGACCGGCGGCCGTAGCAGGGCCTCGACGGGCAGCTGGCTCACTGTTCGATTCCCTCGCGCGAGATCAGGACCGGGTAGACGTCGAGCTGCAACCGCTCGGCGAGATCATCGCCGTGCGAGAGTTGGACCGGGATCCCGTGCGCGGTGTCGCGCACCCGTTCGAGGTCTTCGGGGGTGTCCGCCTGAACGAGCATGCACACGGCCCCCGCCTGCATGAGCGCGACCCGGTGGTGTTCCAGCCAGGCGAGCGATTGCGAGTCCGATCCCACCAGGCAGAGCGGGCGCGGCATATTTCGGAGTGTCTCGCGCACATGCGCCGGCGGCTGCCCCTGCAGCGGTGCCACGCGCAAGCGGGACGGCTCGATGGGCAGCATGCGCTCGGCCGCGTCGTTCAACGGGGGGAGCGCGGCCGTATTGCGAGGTGTCGGCTCCTCGGCACCCTCCAGGCGCTCAAGGTACGGGCCTGCCGGTTGGCCTTCGCCGGTATCGAGGATCACCTCCAGGGCCTGCGCAGAAGCGGGCACAAGGAGGAAGGACAGCAGAGCGGCCATAAGGGGTTTCGGAATCAAGGCAGAGCCTCCAGATGGTGTTGGACGCGGGCCCGGTGGCGGGCGGCGTTGGTGGTGTTCGAGGGCGCGTGATAGAGGCCGCTGGCTTCCAGCCAGTGGCCGCTGCGTTCGTACTGCTCGCGCAGGATGGCGGCACCGATGCGGAGGTTCCGATAGGGGTCGAGGGCCAGGGCCGGGTCCTGGAGCCGTTCCTCGTGCCAGTGCCAGTTGACCTGCATGAGTCCTATATCGATGTTCCGCTTCCCGGCCGCGAGGTGGCGTTCCAGGGCGTCCAGCGCCTCCCGGTACGTGCGGTATCGCTCCGGCCGACCACCCACGTTGAGAGTCCAGGGCCACGGTCGCGCGATACCCGTGGACAGCCGTGCGCCGGACTCGGCGGCGGCGAGGGCATACAGGACATCGGCCGGAACACCCTCGGCCTGAGCGACGCGGTGGTAGCCTTCAGGAACGCCGGCTACCGCCTGGGTCGCGAGCGTTAGGGCAAGACCGGCTGCCAGCGCCGCCCGGATTGCCGCAACAGCGAGGGCGTGTCGTGATCGGCCAGCGTGCCGTCGTCGTGATTGAGGGTGATACGACCGGCTCGCACCAGGTCGATCGGGACCGCGTTCTCCGCCGCCCATCGGCGCACCTCCTGATCCGCATCGGTATCCGTCAGAAAGACGTCCAGCCGCCATTGGGCCCCGTCCTGCAAGCGCTCCACGGCGCGTTCCAGGATGTCCCCGCAGCGGTTGCAGTCGCGGGCGGCGACCAGGACCACGCGATCATCCGCACGGAGGTCATCCAGGGTGGGCGTACTCGGCTCACTCATGCGGGGCGTGGCACCCGTCGCGGAGCCGGACCGGTCACGCGGCTCGATCAGCACCCTGTCCGGGTACAGGCGATCCCACGCGGCATCGTAGGCATGCTGGAAGGCCAGTTCTCCGGTGACGCGATCCCGCTCCTGCTCCACGGCCAGTTCGGCGTAGTACCGACGTTCGCGCTCGGTCTCCGCATGAATCCCCAGGACCCATATCGGGTCCAGATCCGGCGACCAGAGTCCCCGTGGACCCTCCATGATCGCGTCGTAGCGTTCCCACTCGGCGTCGGAGAGATCCCAATGCTGTGTCCGGGCCGGTGCCGTTTCGACGCCTTCGGACGCCCGGGCCTCGGCGCGGGTCGCGTCGGACTCGACCGAGCTGGCCTGAACGGTGCCGGACAGTCCGACCGCGACCAACAGGGCGATCACGGAGGAATGGGGCCGGGTCATGGGTGTCCCCGCATGCAGGGGCGCCCGTCAATGAAATAGACCCGCTGCTCCCATGTGGACGACAGATCGGCTTCGACCCGAGTCCGCTCGGCGACCCGGTCAAGGCAGGTCGGGGATGGCTCGGGAATCGCGACGGGCTCGACGGGGGGCGGTTCGGGTGCCACCTCGGGTTCCGGATCGTGCGTGGCCGCGATGACGCCGACCCCAATCAACAGCAAAACGACAGCTCCACCCATGATGATCTCCTGCTCCTACTCGTCGTGGATGGCGAGGGCGTGCATGAACCCGCGTGGGTGCCGAAGGACCGCGACGCCGGCATCCGGATCAAGGCTTTCCAGCGTCCATTGCCCGTAGCGCCCACCCACGCGGATACGCTCGCGGCCACTCGCGCCTTCCAGGATGGCGAAGTGGCGAGCCCCCCAGTGTTCGATACCCGTCAGGGTGGCGTTCGGTTCCGGCGTTTCAGGCGTTTCCTCCAGGCGGGCGACGCGGCGCTGCGTGGCGTTCAGATCGCCCCTCAGCGCCTCGATGGGCTCCAGGGCCTCCGAGGATTCCACCTCGGCGCGCAGGCCCATTAGTTCACCCTGCAGGGCCTCCAGTTGGTCGGTCACGGCCTGATCCGGTCCCTGGTGGTCGAGCGCGGACTCCAGCCCGTCGAGCTTCTCGCGAAAGTCGCGTTGCTCGGAGCGCAGCGCGCGCAGATCCTCGTCCTGACTGGCGACTCGCGCTTCCAGGGAGGCGAGCAGCATTTCCAGTTCGTTGAAGTGTGCGCCATCGGCCTCCGCGACCGGTTCGGCCGACACAGGTTCAGGGTCCTCGGGTTCGGCCCCTCCGCCGCCGATGAACATCAGGAGCAACCCCGTTACGACGGCGAGGCCGATGGCCGGCCCCGCGATCTTGAGCCAGCGAGGAACGGGTTGAGGCGAGGGACGCTTTTCAGACTTCTCGTTGGTGCTCATTGATCACCTCGCAGAATCGACCGAGCGCGGGACGGGGTGTAACGGGAGGCCACCTCGTCGCTGGGGATTTCCAACTCGACGCCGGTGCGGAGCTGATTGGGATTCGGCGTATGGGTCGGGAAGAAGGCGTGCGGGTTGGTCTCGAACAGCGCGGCGGCCATGCGCGCCGGTTGGCCCGGCGCGATCGCCTCGGCGATGGAACCGAGGGTCTCGCCGCGCTGAACCGGGCCATACGTGCGGGCTGTGGGAGGCTGCGGCGCGAGTACGTCGCGCACGGCGGCGGCCTCGATCGCTTGACCGCGCGCCCGTGCGGACTCGGCATAAGGCGCACGCGGCTCGTAGGAGATTTCCCGCATGGCGGGATCGACGACCAGGCGCCAGGTGGGGCCGGCGAGGGTGGTAAGCGCATTCTCAAGGCTCAGGGGCCCCAGCTCTCGATGCACCTCGGGAAGCGGTCGGGTCAGGAGCACCCGCATGGCCGGGTCCGCCTTGGCCGGGTCCTCCAGTCGATACCCGCTGTGTGTCAGGAGGTAGGTGAGCGCGGAGCCGACGTGCCGGACGTCCGACGGGAAATCCATCTGGACCGTGACCTGCAGGGGCTGCACCTGCTCGGGCGCGGGCGCATCGGTGGCGGTGAGGTATCGACCCACCTGGATGTCACTGGCCGCGGCGGTTCCCCAGGAGGTGAACGTCAGCGCCACAAGGAGTGCGGGTAACCATGTTCGCATGTCTTGCCTCGCCTGCTTGGAATAAAGACCCGCGCCAACGGAGGCGCGGGCACCAGCCCTAAGGGGTATGGGCTGCCCGCCGCCAAGGCAGCGGACGTCGCCAATTCTCCGGGTCCCGCGTGTGGCGACTACGAAAAATCCTGAAGCGAGCGCGAAGGGTTTTTGAGTTATCCACAAAAACTGGGGATAACTGCATGGGAAGGAGGGGGAAGAAAGCGAGGGAACAAGGACTTGCCAGGCGTGGGCAAAACGTAACCAGCCACCCCGGTTGGGTCGGGGGTGGCTGATCCGCGAGTTGACTTCGATTGAGGTGCTTCAGGACCGGGCGCGTCGATTGTGCGATGGCCCGGTCGAGTAGGAGTCGTCCCCAGGGCGGATCGATCTCACCCTCCTGCAGTAGCGAGTCGTATTCCGGCGATCCATGGTTTTGGGGGGATGGATCTATCTCGAATGGCGCGGCAGTACCGCACAAAGGGACCCACGCTGCACCTGGCGGTG
Source organism: Thioalkalivibrio sp. ALE28 (assembly GCF_000377425.1). Classification (NCBI taxonomy): domain Bacteria; kingdom Pseudomonadati; phylum Pseudomonadota; class Gammaproteobacteria; order Chromatiales; family Ectothiorhodospiraceae; genus Thioalkalivibrio; species Thioalkalivibrio sp. ALE28. The sequence goes on from NZ_KB898109.1 coordinate 29,704, forward strand.
GGCGGCCAGTGATTTGAATCACGGAGACCAGAGTCTCCCCACGGCGGGCGCTACGCACCGACCGTGGGGAGACCCCCCTAAACCATTCGAGAAGAACTCGTGCCGGGCCCGGAGGGCCCAACGAGTTGACTTGTGAACCTCCACCGAGGCTCGGTATTGATCGACTGACCCGAGCCAGGGACAAAATTGGATCAGCCGACAGCGCCGCGCCGCAAAGGGGAAAATACGGCGCCCCCACTCTCGGCGCGTAGGGGCTTTTGCCGACGGGCGTCGGCAAGGGGCCTGATACGCTCAGGCGGGCGGTGTAATACGCATTCAACCGCAAGGGCCCATTCCGGGCAATCCTCCAGACTGCAAATGCTGAATCTCCGCCGTCATTCCCGAGGGTCGCGGTCGGCCCTCGGGAATGACGGCCCGAAGGCCGTCAAGATTAGATCCAGCGGAAGACGTGCTGCAGTCGCTCCCCGTCGTCGCACGGAAGTTCGACCACGTCCGCGCGCGCATTGCTCCACGTAGTTCCGCCGAGTGCCTTCGCTTCCTTCCGTAGCGTCCTCAGTCTCCCGAGAGCGTCCGGAGCAGGAAGCGTGGCGACGTAATCGCCCACCAGGGGTGAGCCCTCGTCGGACACCCGCAGGGTGCGGTATTCCGGCGAAGGAAGCGATGCCGCCGCGATCCGAGGGAAATCGATCATCCCTGAAACCGCGTTGGCGGCCTCCGCTCGGCTCAGTCGTGGTAGGCCCTCGGCATCACAGTCCATGTCGAGAAACACCCCATTGGGGTCATTCCAGGCGGCCCAGGCAAGCAGTTCCGCGCGTGTGCCGACCTCCAGGAGTCGCTTCTGGTACAGCGGGTCGCGATACAGCTCCGCGAGTTCATAGGTGTGCATGTGTCTGTCTCCTGCATGGAGGGGACAGACCGCCCCCACGGGGACGGTGTCCCCTTGGGGTGAATAAAAGTCATGGACCCACCGGCAATACCGATGGACCGATCGCCTCCCTTGGTAAAGGGGCTGGCTTACGTGGCGACGGGTTTCGTCACGAAGTCGAGGGGGTGGTTGCCCATATCTCCGAAGAACTGCTTGTACTCACGGAGCAGAGCCTCCAAAAGCCACGGCTTGTCCGCGACTTGATGGTGGGCTTCCGGTTTCAGGGGCTCCCCAGCCATGGACACGACGAGATCGCCGTTGCCATCCAGTTCGAGGACCAGCGTTTTGTCGTCCGGTCGTTCGGTCAGGCTGGGTCCCTGGTTGAGACGAACGAAACGGCTCGCCAAACGGGGAAGCATGGGCTGCTCGTGGTAGAGGATCATTCCATTGACCGCCTCGGCGACGGTCTTCGTGATGTCCCAGACCTCGAACTCCGGCCCTAACAGCTTTGCGAAACAAACGGGGATGTATTCCCCGTCTCGGGTCGCAAGCGACACCCGAATGATGTCGCCCTCCGACCCGCCCGGATGGGCGTAGACGGCGCAGTGGTGGATCTGTGAAAGATACTCATGGAGGCCTTGGCCGTTCATGTCGCGGGGCTTCGACCAGTATTCAATGCTGTTCTCCGGATGACGGCACGCAACGGCGTTTTCGATGAAACGCCGGAAGTTGTCCACGGTGTCCAGCAGTTGCCCGTCCAGGGGTTCCCAGGCATGAAATTGAGAGTAGCGCATGTGTCTGTCTCCGAATGGAGGGGACAGACCGCCCCCACGGGGATCGGTTGTCCCCGTGGTGGGTGAAGTGAGTGGATCGACCGGCGAAGCCGGCGCACCCCTGCCCGATCCGGGGGTGCTTTCAGGGGCCTGATACGCTCAGGCGGGCGGTAAAGCCGTCATTCCCCAGGGTCGCGTGCGGCCCTGGGGAATGACGCCCCGAAGGGGCGTCGTTTTAAGGAATGGGACTCCCCGGAGACGGTCCGGTGGTCACATCAACTGCAGCATGGCGAACATGGAGGCCAGGATCGCGCCGGTTTGAATGAGCAGGGCCCGGTACATTTCGGCACGGGTCACGAACGCCTTTAGGTCCTCCTTGGAGGCCATACGCGACTCGATCGAATCGATCCTCGATCCGATCTCCCGGAGGTCCTCCTTGGAGGCCATACGCGACTCGATCGAATCGATCCTCGATCCGATCTCCCGGAGGCCCCCCTTGGAGGCCATACGGGCTTCCAGTTCTCGGAGGTCCTCCTTCGTGGCCATCTGCTCGCGAAGGAGCCGGAAATCCTCCTTCGTGGCCACCCTCGATTCCATGAGCTCCAGCATCGCCTGCGCTTGCACTTCCGCCTGCTCCTCCGATACACCGGCGGAGCGGAGCTTCTTGACGTAGGCATGGGTGTCGAACGCAATCATGCTTTCCATTATAGCGGTCTCCTCAGAGTGTCGGGACAGACCGCCCCACGGGGAGCGGTGTCCCCGTGGTGGTGAAGTAAATGGACCGACCGGCGGTGCCGGGCCCCGCCTCCCGGTCCGGAGGGGCTTTAAGGGTGCCTGATACGCTCAGGCGGGCGGTAAAGCCGCCATTCCCCAGGGCCGCCCGCGACCCTCGGGAATGACGGCCCGAAGGCCGTCAGGGTAGATGCTGCGAACAACATTCGATGCTCGCGGCTCATGGCAATGTGACCACTAGGCCACTTCGAGCTGGTCATGCGGATCCATGGACACGACGATTTGGGCGTTCTCCCATCCGTCCGGCCAGTGATCGGCCATGCCGTTTTGCCGGTAGTCCTCGCCGAACGCATCGGAGAAAAAGCCCCAGCAGGAATCCACCTCGACCCCGTTCTCATAGACGACGTATCCGTACACCTCGCCCTGCAGGTATTGGTCGTAAGTGGCGACCTCGGCCTCCAGGATCGAGCGGATTCGCGCCTCCCGTCTCGGGCTCAGACGCTTCCACCCGAACGCGCGGCGGGCGTCTTCGCGGGTCACGTAGATCCACCCGACCTGACCGCTATCCCATGGACAGCTGAATGGTCGGGTGGACATCGTGACCCCCGAGTGGTCATAGAGGTAAAGCGGCACCATGATCATGTATCGATCGAGGATCGCATCCACCTTCTCTTGTTGGAACTGGATCACCTGTTGGCTGTGCTCGTGCAGCCGCTTCTCCAGGCGAGGCTCGGTGGAGTCCAGACGGTCCCACAGTCGGTCGGCGAAACGCTCGACCTGATCTTCAATGGAGGGGTTGAACTTGCATGCCACCTGCAGCGCCCACTCGCGGGGGCTGTCTGCCGGCTGTTCGTCTCCCAGTTCATAGCGGCTGTGCCAGCACACCATGTTACCGAGGAGGTTGTCGCAATCTTCGCGTGGGTTGAAGGGGTCCGTGTCGGGGACGATGTGAATCAGCATGGACATGGTCAGTCTCCTGCATGGAGGGGACAGACCGCCCCCACGGGGAGCGGTGTCCCCGTGGTGGGTTGAGAGCCGTCAGGCCGCGCGGGCGGACGAGACGGATAGGAGCCGAATGGATCCGTTGGGTTGAATACCGATGCGGTATCGAGTGCCAGAGCGACACAGCTCGAATCGTCCCCGGGAAATCGGTTTCAGATCGGCAATGCGCGCATGAGCAATCGTTTTGATCAGCATAGGTCTATCTCCTGCATGGAGGGGACAGACCGCCCCCACGGGGGACGGTGTCCCCGTGGTGGGTGAAGTGAATGGATCGACCGGCGAGCCGGCGCACCCCTGCCCGATCCGGGGGTGCTTTCAGGGGCCTGATACGCTCAGGCGGGCGGTAAAGCCGTCATTCCCCAGGGCCGCGCGCGACCCTCGGGAATGACGCCACCCCGCGCCAGTGGCGGGAGTGGCGGTTGGTCAATGGCGCCGACGGTTTTGCCGGCGGGCGATCAGGTAGGCGCCGATCA
>NZ_KB898110.1:0-25566 GCF_000377425.1 Thioalkalivibrio sp. ALE28
TCACAAGCACATGAAGAGCACCAACATGCTCGAGCGGCTGAACGAGGAGATCCGCCGCCGGACCCGGGTGGTCCGGATCTTCCCCAACACCCACAGCTGTCTACGCCTGGTACGGGCCCTGGCCGTCGAAATCCACGAAGGCTGGCTGGAGGACAACCGCTACCTGAACATGGATCTGCTCAAAGAGCACAAGAAAATCCTGCTGAGGCAGGCCGAGGCCGCCTGAGCCATACCGACCAACCGAACATGGCTGACTCACTTCTGCACAACTTGACGCACACAACCCCCATAAATCAAGCACCCCGCCGCCCCCTGGCCGATCACCCACGCAAAACAACACCCCCCTGTAGGACGCCAGCCCCCTGGCCGATTGGATGTTGGACAGGCCCCATCGGCCAGAGGGCTGGCCTCCTACACCAAATCTCACCCCCTGTGGGAGCGGGCTCGCCCGCGAAGCCCCCGCCAAACTCGAAAAACCACCAACCTACCCAACCAACGACACCACCGCCCGCCGCAACCCCTCATCCACACTCACCGGAGGCTCCCACCCCAGCGTCTCCCGCGTATCTGAAATATCCACCTGCAACGAATCCAGCAACCGCCGCGCCATCTCGCCGCGCCCCATCACACGCGCCCCAGCCCGCAGCAGCAGCGGCGGCACCGGCACCAACCGCGCCCGCCGTCCCATCACCGCCGCCACCCGCCGCAACAGATCGGTGGTAGAAAGATCCTCCCCATCCCCCGCCAGAAACACCCGATCCGCCGCCGCCGGATGCTCCAGACACGTCACCAGCAGATCCACCAGGTTATCCAGCCCCACCAGCGAACGCCGATTCCGCGTAACCGCCCCCAGCGGCAGCGGCACGCCCCGCGCCACCCATTCCATCAACTTGCCAAAGTTGCCCGGCGCATTCGGCCCGTAGACGAGCGGCGGCCGAACAACCACCACCTCCATCCCCGTCTCTCGGCTCAACTCCACAAACCCCTGCTCCGCCTCCCACTTGGATGCGGCATAGTCATCCTCCGGAGCCGGCGGATCATCAAAACGAAAAGGGCGCTCACTCGAGCGCCCCAACACACCAATCGAACTCAGAAAAACAAACCGCCGCACACCGGCCTGCGCTGCCTGCCTCGCCAACTCCAGCGTCCCGTCGACATTGCACCTGCGAAACTCGGTTAAAGGATCATCGGCCGCCTCATCCAGTACATGCGCCCGGGCCGCCGCGTGGACCACCGCACTCACCCCGTGCAGCGCCTCGCCCCAATCCGCGCCCTCCTTCAGCGAAGGCGTAACGATCCATTCCGCGCCACGCGACAACGCCCCACCCCGTCGCGATCCGGCACGCACATCCCACCGATCGTCCCGCTCCAGGCGATCCACCAGCGCCGATCCGACAAAACCGCTCGCACCGGTGACAAGCACACGCCCCGTCATCCCTCACCACCCGTCATGCCTCAGCACCCGTCATTGCGAGGGCCCGAACGGCCCGTGGCAATCTCGATCCACGCCCCCATCTACCGAATGCAACCACCCCAGCCGCCGCGCCACCCGCGGAAAATGATTCCGCACAGCCGCCCGCCCCGTCTGATGCGCCAGACAGTACGCCGATCGCATCACCGACAACCCTTCCAGCTCGCGGTACACCCGCCAGGTGTACCCTGCCGTCGTCAACTTGTTCGAAGAAACCGACCCCGACCGGACCGTATACCGAACCAGCGGCTCATTCAGCCCATGCGCAAACTCCACCTGCTTCAACAGCCAAAGCCACAGTCCGTAATCCTGTCGCCGATCAATCAACGGCATCTCCACCTTGCCGAAGAACCCGGTGTCGTACATCACCGTAGAACAGCCAATGTAGTTGGTCTTCAGAAGCTCTCCATAACCAACCCGCTCCGGCACCCCGGCCGCGGACAGCCGCCTCCCCTGCTCATCGACCCGCTCCATCGCCGTAAAGCTGAACACCACACCTCGCTCCATCAACGCCACCTGCCGCGCCAGCTTATCCGGGGCCCAGGCATCGTCGCTGTCCAGAAACGCGATATACCGCCCGCGCGCCTCGCGAATGCCCGTATTGCGCGCCACCGCCGGCCCACCGTTACGCTCGAGCCGCAACACCCGAATACGCGCATCCTCCGCCGCCATCGCCTCCACCCGTGCCACCGAGTCATCCGTGGAGGCATCATCCACCACCACCAGCTCCCAATCCGGCAGGCTCTGCCCCTGAACCGAACGCACGCCCGCCTCGACCCGATCCGCCGCGTTGTGCAGCGGCATCACCACCGAAACCCGCGGCGTTGACGAACCCCCACTGGGCCCAGGCCCACGTTCGACCGAATCACAACCCATCACAGAGCTCCCCAAGGCTCTGCGGAACCGCCCCCGTGCGCCGGATCTCCGCGGCCTCCGCTTCGGTGATCCGGGGCGCAATCGCCACGTACTCGGCATTCCAGCCCTGGTAGGCCTTGTGGGCGCTCAAAAACCGGTTCGCCGCAGCCACCAGAGTCGGAATGGACCTGGCCAGCTTCTCGCCCTGCCGTTTGCAGGTGCCGAACCGAATAGCGCTTTGATCCTCCGAGACCGCCACCAAATCAATCTCCACGTCCGAGCGATCCCAGTACCCCCGAATCCGTTCGGACAACGCAAAGTCGCCCAGACCCAGGCGACTGCGCTCCTCATAAAGCTGCGCCACCAGATCCTCCAGGGCATAGCCTTCAACCTCGCGCAAACGCTCATCGGCCTGCGACACAAGCATGTCCATCGGCCGAAAAGCCGAGGCCGAAACCGGCTTCTGCAGCGCAGACAGCCACGCGCGCAGAAAATTGTCGCGAATATAGTAGCGCCCGCTGCGAGCCTTCGGTCGCGCAAAGATCGGCAGTCGTCGCTCGATCATCCGGTACCGCTCGCTGAGGATCTTCAGATGTCCGCCTACCTGACGCGCCTCTCCCGGGCCGGAGACCTCGGCCAGATGGGCCTCGATCGCCGCGTTATTGCAACCGGGATGCGATGCCAGAAACTGCAGCACCATGTCGTAGCGCCCCCGCAGCTCGCGCAGGAACCAGTTGTCCGCTTCATTGCGAAGCGGCGACGAACTCAAAAAGAACAGCTTGCGCAGTACCGTCTCGCGGTCCGCATCCAGCACACCCTGCTCGTAGGCATCCCGGTAGAACTTCGGTACCCCCTCGAACAGGTTCCAGAGGAAGAGCAGTCGTTCGGGGTCCTCGTCCGCATGTGCGCGCAGAATCTCCAGCACCGAGCCGATATCCAGATGCCCCAGCTCGAGCGTATCCGTGGCCCGGTTGAACAGCGGCGCCTGCCGGTCATCCAGCAGCGCCGTCATCTCCGCATGCAGCGACCCCAACACAATCAATCCGCCAGGAACCTGCCCCGCCCGAGCGCTCAGCCGGTCCACCTCCGCCTGCAGGAGCGAGCAGAAGTCGAACAGCGGCTTGCGATGGAAGTACTGGAACTCATCCAGCGCTACCACATACCCCGACTCCGCCAGACTCGCGATCAAGCGGGCCAGCTCGCCCAGGCTATGGACACGCTCCTCCAGCCCGAACGTCTCCAGGTAGCCGTTGCAAGCCGCCACCACCCCCGCCGGGTCCGAATCCGGAATCTGGATGTACAGCGTCTTCGAAACACCCGCCGCCTGCAGCGCCTGCTGAATCAAGGTCGTCTTGCCAATCCGGCGCCGCCCCGAAATCTGCAGAAAGAACCAGCGCCGTCTGGACAGGATCTCCTGCAACTGGCCCAGCTCCGTCTGCCGACCGTAGAACGCCCACTCTCCGGATTCCGCCACTCGGACACACCTTAAGGTAAAAATTCTTACCTTAAGTTACGCGGATCGATTCGCCTCATCAACACAGCCACTTACGAGCCCTCGTATACGTCCTGCCCTGATCCACGCGAAAAGGCCCGCCACCTGGCCTCCACCCACGCCACCGAGTCATCCGTGGAAGCATCGTCCACCACCACCAGCTCCCAATCCGCCAGCCACTGCCCCTGAACCGAACGCACGCCTTCAACCACCCGATCCGCCGCGTTGTGCAGTGGCATCACCACAGAAACCCTCGGCGTGGACGAATCCGAACGGGTCACAAGCCCACCCTCGACCGGATCACACCCCATCACAGTGCTCCCCGTGGCTCTGCGGAATCGACACGCACCCACATCCCGGCAAACCAGCACTCACGAGCGCCCCCGTGCACGTCTGGTCCACACGCAGCAGTCCCGACATCTAAACAACCTCGCCAATCTTTTCCCAGCCCAGTACCCGCACATCCTTGCGCTGGTGCTCGCCCTCTCCCCCGTAAATCAGCGTAGGCGAACGGGCCATGTCACCGGCCAGCGCGGTCCAGCGCTCGAGCCCGGTGAAGAAATCCCGGTTCAACGTTTGCCCGGACTTGATCTCCACCGGCACCAGGCCACCCGCCCACTCGATCAGCAGGTCGACCTCATTGCCATTACTGTCGCGCCAGAAGTGGAACAGCGGCGGCTCGCCGCGATTCAGAAAGGCCTTGCGCAGCTCCGAAATCACGTACGTCTCGTACACCTGCCCACGTAGTGGATGCACCACCAGCTGTTCCGGCGTCTGCACCCCCAGCAGCCAGCACAACAGCCCGGTGTCGTGGAAATACAGCTTCGGCGACTTGATCAGCCGCTTGTTGAAATTGGCATGGTGCGGCCTCAGGAGAAACAGCACATAGCTGGCCTCCAGCACCGAGATCCACGCCTTGGCCGTGTTGTGGGTAATACCGCAATCGGTCGCAAGGGATGACAGGTTCAACACCTGACCACTGCGCCCGGCACACAGCCGCACAAAGCGCTGAAAGGCGTCCAGATCCTGCACCTGGAGCAATTGCCGCACATCCCGCTCCACGTACGCCGTTACATACGCCGGAAACCAGTGCCGCGGAGACACCGGCCGGTCATACAATGCCGGGTAACCACCGGTAAACATCATCGCATCCAGAGCCGTTGGTGCCTGCCCGGCCTCCACCAACTCCGCATGGCTCAACGGCAGCAACTCCACAAACGCCGAACGCCCGGCCAGCGACTGCGAAATCCCCGACATCAACCCGAATTGCTGCGACCCCGTGAGCAGAAACCGCCCCATGCGACCATCGCCGTCCACATGCGTCTGCAGATAGGAGAACAACTCCGGTGCCCGCTGAACCTCGTCCAGAACCGCCCCATCGGGGCACTGCGACAGAAAACCGCGCGGATCATCCAGCGCCAGCGCCCGCACATCTGGATCTTCCAGGGAACGATACGGGCGATCCGCCATCACCGAGCGTGCCAGCGTCGTCTTTCCGGACTGGCGCGGCCCCGTGATCGTGACGATGGGAAAGCCGCTCAACAGCTCCCGGACCAGTATTTCGGCTATGCGCGTTATCATGCGCGTACGCTACCGCTATTTATGCAGACTGTAAATTGAGATAACCATTTGCATAGATCAACGCGGAACGGGGCCACCGCTCATACGCGTGACAAGCACTCGCCCCGGCATCCCTCAGCCCCCGTCATTGCGAGGGCCCAAAGGGCCCGTCGCAATCTCGATCCACACCCCATCCACGGCGTGCAACCACCCACGCTCGCCAACCCAATCCCGTGTAGGAGGCCAGCCCCCTGGCCGATAACCCACGCCAGCCAACCCCATCGGCCAGAGGGCTGGCCTCCTACAACGAATCCTGCCCCCTGTGGGAGCGGGCTCGCCCGCGAAGCCCCCGCCAAAATGGCCCCCGAAAATAATCATCCCAATCTCGGGTTTGACGGGCAGCACCAAGGCACAACGTACCGTCGCGCTCCCCAAGCCGATTCCGATACCGCGTGGCACGCGCCGCCAGTGCCTTCATCAGACGGCCCATCGCGGCCACCTCTTCGCCCGGCCCCAGCAACAGGTGAACATGGTTGGTCATCAGGCAGTACGCATACACCCGAATCTCCAGCGCACTACTTAGCTCCCGCAGATCCTCCAGGTACCGCTCGTAATCCTCGGCCCCGGCAAACACCACCTGCCGGTTATGTCCCCGCTGCACCACATGGTGCGGCATATGCGGCAACACCACTCGCGCCATCCTTGGCATGCCTTCCCTCCCTGGTCATTCCTCCCGACCGCCACATCCATGCAGCGGAAAATAAATCTGTCCCCGTTTTGGTCGGATCTGCCCACTAGCTTCGCAGGTCATGAACTTGTATCTGGCCTTTTGATGGGCCTCGCCGGTTATAGAAATCGCGGGCAGATCGCGACAGTGTGTCGCTTGCCAGGCTGCCATCGGGGATACGGAAAGCCCACAATTCACAACCCACCCCAAACATTTCGAGATTCTCCAGCGCACTACTGAACCAGCTAGCAATCACAGAGGGCGGCCTGGCCTCCATCAACAGGCTCAACTCATACGGGACTTGCATACGCTTGCAGGTCACTCCGGTTTCCCGGCTAACGCGCTCGAGCCAACGGTCGCTCTCGGCCGGGTGAGGAACGTAGGTCCACTCCAACTCAGGTTTATGCTCCACGGCCTCGCGCAACCAACGGAGATACTCTTTTTCCGAAACCTCCCCCCGCTCGACCAATGGCGCTCCCAGAAAATGAGCCGTTGAGCCCGTCCCCGTCTGCCCCATCCCGTACGTGGAACGCAGCCAACGGTATTCGTTGCCAATCACAGGAAATCCGGCCTCTTCCGCCAGCGTCCGGTAGTGCGTAAACATCAAATTCGGCCGGCTTCTGGGCATAAATCTGCCGTAAATCAGTCGATACAGTGATGCCGCTGCCAGATTCACCAGCCGGCCTCTCTTGGCAAAACCAAGACGCCAATCCGCCGCCGCGCCCCATTCGGCACACGCCCTCAAGTACGAGGCCGTGCTGGTACCGTCATCGGCGAACACGATGTGCGTCCCCGCTTTCGCTGCGAGATACCGCATATCGCGGTTCCACTGATTCGTAAGCAGGACCATCCGGATAGCATGAGAATCAAAGCCCGCCAGGATACGTAATACCGATCGCCGATTCCGCCGCAATGCGTTGACGGCCCCCCAGGGCTTCCCATCGGGCGCAGGGAGCTCGAGATGCAAGGGAATCACTTCGTCAAACGCAGCAGTCAACGTCTCAGGTAGGCCCGCGGCACCAGCATAGTGTTCCCAGCGCCTCTGGAATAGAATCAGGACCGCCCTGGCATTGTGGGCACCAAGTGCTTGTCTGGCCTCGACCGCGTTCAGGACCTGTAGTGGCGTGGAGGCGAGATACAGCTCGACCCCTTGCGCGTTGATGGCCTCACCCTGCCCCATTGGTAGTCTCTTCATACTGACGCACGGCATCGAGCAAGGAGTCTCGAGCTCGGATGGAGGAGAATGTCATTGCCAGCTTTCTTGCGCCGCCCAATGCATCGACTCGCCCGGGCTGCTCCCGGAAGAGTTTATTCAGCCAACGCCGGCTCCGGCGCGACAGCTCCTTCTCTACAAGCCCAAGTTCAGATCCAGCCAAGACTTCCGCGGCATCCGCGCGACAGCGCAACAGAGAACGCCACCACCCGGCGACCGCACCTTCATCTTTCGCGACCCTCGTAATCGAACCCGGCGTACGCCGCCAACGATAGACGGCTCCACGGAAATAGCTCGTACGCCGCGAGCACAAATGGGCCTGCAGCACAACCGGCATGTCCTCGTAACAATCCCACTCGGGAAACCGCAAACCGGCATCCAGCCAGAATGAGCGACGATACACCTTGGCCGTAACGACGGTATCGGCCAGAAGCTCCCGCTGAATTCGCCAATCCACGGGGCCGGATTGCAGAGTCCCTAATCGGGGGAACACCTTGCGCACGGGCTGATCCGCGTCACAGCGCAGCATCCGCCCCAACACCATATCCGCTTCGTCCCGGGCCGCCACCGACAACAGTCGCCCGAAGGCACCGGCGGGGATCACATCGTCCGCATCCACGAACGCGAGGAATCGGCCCCGGGCTTGCTCAACACCAGCGTTCCGGGCACACCCCGGGCCCCGGTGGGGAGTCTGAATGAGCTGCACATTGGTAGGGGATCGCTGCCACCTGTGGACGACATCCGCCGTCCCGTCGCTACTGCCGTCATCGACCACGATGATCTCCGTGCCCTCGACGCCGGCGACGTTCAGCGAATCCAGACATTCTGGCAACCACCGTCCGGCCTGAAAGGCAGGAACGATGACCGATAGCAAAGGGGCGTTACCACTCGCATCAGCGGGCATCGGCACTCACGGTTCCGTCCGGAGACACCGCGTCCCGCCCGCTCTCCACAACATACTGGCTCTGCATGCCGGGAACAGGTCGAACATCGATCCCGCTTCCGCTCGCGTGCCGACGATAGAAGGCATCGGCTGCTCGGAAAATTGCCGCCTGGTTCGCCTCGCGCTTTATTGACAACGTACTTTCGAAGGCGGGCACGCGATAAGCAACCAGCTGGAGATCCCGCAAATCGACGGCCTCGAGATGCTCCAGTGCCGAACAAAACCAGCTCGCCACCGCCGCCGGCCGTCGTTGCATGGTGGCAAGCGCGATCTCGTATGGCAGACCGAAACTACGGATCTCGATGTCGAGCTCTTCCGCGACCCTGCTCAGGAATTCCTCGCTCTCCCAAGGGTGCGGTACGTAAACCATCCTCGGAGCGCCATACGAATCCTGATGCACGCGACGCAGCCAATCGATGTAGTCAGCAAATGGCACGCCGTCTCGATCGACCAGGGGCGCCCCCAGGAAGTGCATCTCGTTAGTATCTGATGATTCCCCTTCCAGCTTTCCCCGCAACCAGTTCAGCCGATTGGGGTCCCAACGTGCCGGCGGCAACGGCCAAACCTCCGCAACGGTGAAATAGGTCTGAGCTCTGGGGTAAGCCAATTTTAGAGCGGCGGTGTCAATTTCCATCGTTCGCGCCGTCACAGGGGGCACCCCCCTGCGAAGTTGCAGCCACGCATCCGCTGCCCTAATGAGACCAACGCCGCGTCGTCTGATGCGCCGCCAAAGCCAAATAGAACCCGGGATTTCCTTCACCAACGACCGAACCGAATCCGTGATCCTATGGCGCCCTGTACTACCCTTCCAAGCGTTTTCTCCCGGTTTCTCCCGCCCTGCCGCTTCCCGCGCTGAATCCTTGCGAACCAGCGTGGGCGTCATGGTTCCATCATCCAGCCAGATCAGCTCCCCTCCACACAACCAGGCAGCAACCTGACGATTGACCGGCACCCGGTTCAAGGCCGTCATGACAAGCCTTGAACCCCGAGCCCCGGCCAGATGGCGTTGCCAGTCAACGCGATGCCGCTCACGCCTTAGCACCGAGGCAAGGCCCAACACTCCGGTACGCAGCGACGGCGTCATCGCCAGCCAGATCACTCGGCCCCAGTCACCGATCTCGTCAAGCGTACGTTCCAGAGTCTCACTATTAACACTGGCCTGCTGGAACACAGCCACCCAAACATCCTGTGGCGGAACCCCCCAGTGGGCACAGGCTTCTCGTATCTGCCACACATGCATGGGGGAATTGATCACGGCCACCGCAACAGGGCCCGCCTCCGCAGAACCTGCGGTTTCATGGGCGTCGCTTGACGCAGGACCATCTTTTCGCGAGAAGATGGCCCCCTTCATCCGGTTGACTCTTTGTGTTCCACACCTTCCGCGAGTACCGAAGAACAACCCGCCTGGTACTCCAGCGCTCGGGCAAGCCGTCGACCAATCTCGCGATCATTCTCCTCCGGATCCAGCTGCTCGGCGGAAAGGCACGGGTTGATATAGGCGTCGAGATGCCCGGGGAAGCTGAGATGGGCCAGTCGCCCAAGGTAGGCGCGAATCTCCTCCGGGAGCGGGGCACGTCCCTCCCGAATGGCCCTGAGTGCTTCGTGCGCCTCCAGGCGGGTACGAACCGGAAAGATGGCCGGGGCCGACTGATACAGGATATGGCCAAACACAATGGCCGGCTTGCCCTTCAGCCAGGCCTCCCAGGCAGCCGCCCCCGTCACGGTCGCCACCGCTCGACACTCACGCTGCAGCGCAAATGAGTCCCAGTCCATCGGCACGAGCGTGACACCCGGCGTATTGGCTAGTGCGTCATGCCAGCCCTCCGGCCGAAGAGCGAGTTGCTGATGCGGATGCTCTTTGACTGCTAGCCTCCAATTTGCCGGCAGGGCCTCCGCCAGAAGCCGCACGGCCCGCAGCTGATCCGAAAAAAATCCCCCCAAGGGATTCGTACTGGCCTCGGGTTGCATGTGCAGCGGGAAGTAGATGTAATTCTCCGGCAATTTCACACCCTGAGTCAGTGCTCCCAGGCGCCGCTGGTTCGCACGCTCGGCCGCCAACAGGGTACGCATCACCTGTACCTTGCGGCGTCGCGGCCCGATGCGGGCCGCCAGCCACCCCATTGGTCCTCGAACCCTCGGGTGGATAAATGGACGCGCCCACTGGGCCGGGCGGCTTATCCCGCGCTCAGTCATTCGCTGTGTCGACAGTTGTCCAAGTGTCTTGCTGCCTAGAACCACCTCCCGGTGAATCTCTTCCAGGTCGGCCGGCAAAGGGCGCAACGCGTCACTCTCGGAGATGTCTTCCGGACGAAGAACCACCCCGTCGGCTCCATACACCGCATGATGATCAAATAGCTGTGCTGGAATATAGAGACGGGCGCTAACCCCTTGGACGATGGGCAAACGGTAAGGGATCACGGCGGGCAACCCCTTCGCCCTCGCCAGCAAATAGACAATCAGGTCATCGACCAAATGCGGGCAGTTCGAATTCACATATCCCGTAAACGACCGCTTCTCCATCAAATCCGCCCAGTATGCGATTCGGTTCCGCAGTGCGTGGCGTCTTTTCTCATTGACTAGGTAATTCGGTGACTCTGCGTCCGATTCAACTTGCCCTAATCGTCGCCCCATCATCTCGAGAAGCAAAGATTCATAAGGGGCGATTACCTCGTAGGCCTCAAGACCCAGGGCTCCGACACTAGAAACTGCCCCAGTCTCGTAGGAAATTGAAAAATTCCAGTCAACCGCATGGATACGCTCATCAGCCACATAATGCTTCGCGGAACGCGACACAAGCGTCATCTCGCCCTCGGAGTCTTCAAGCAGCGAGTGGACCACACCTGGGCCATTTTCCAAATGCGTAAAAACCGATGTGTTCACTGGAGAGAACGGAAAACCAAAAACGATCAAATGCCCGCCTTTCGAGCCAAATCTCCCATGCCCCCCGGCCGAAACACCAGAACTCAGCCGCCTCACACTGTCACCTCTTGTAAGGATCGAACGGCGGTTAGACCACGCGAACCGACATAGCCGCCCCACTCCGCGAACTCGGTGTACCCGGACACAAAGAGGAAATCCATTCCACGACCAGCGGCAACCTCATGGTCATAGCGTGCATCGCCCACGAACAATGCCGGCTCCTTCCATCCATGTTCATGGGCCGCCCTTACCACCAAGTCGACCTTGTCTTGCGGGTTCCCATAAATTCCGTGAAAGTGGCACGCTACCCCCTTCTCGTCCAGAACCCAGCGCACCTCCTCTTCGGCACCGCCGGAAACTACGAAACGCCATGCGTCTGTCGGCAGCCTCTCAAGTATTTCTACGGCCCCTTCAGCCACCGCACACGATGCCAAGCCGTCCTGCACGCACCTGGCGTATCGCTCCAGCAACTCCTGATAGGCTGTTTCAGATCTCGGCTGCTGGCCCACGATCCGCTCCAGGAAGTAGGCGAACTTCAGCTGACGGGAGACACCGCCTTGCTCCCGGTGGTAACGCACCAGTTCGCGGGCCGCCTCCTCTCCGTACGGCAGAGCGGCCTCGTAAAATGCTTCAGTTTTCACTCGATTCGAATCCAAAAGCACGCCGTCACAGTCGAAAACAAACGTTCCGTACTCCTCCAACCGATGACGCATGCTAGCCACGATCCATCTCCAATGCTCGTTCCACACGGGTCACGTCTTCTGGGACATCTACCGCGATCGACGTCCCCGACGCCAACACCATCCGCACGTCATATCCGAGCTCAAGAAACCTCAAAATTTCGATATCTTCCTCTTTCTCAAGGGGCGTCTTACACTCATGTGCTGCAAACGCTCGAAGCGGCTCTGGCGGGAACCCATAAATACAGACCTGCCTCTGACCCTTCTTAAATATCCCGTCCTTGTTCCCCGGGATTGCCGCCCGGCTCATATAAAGCAGTCTGCCATCAGGCCCTACCACCACCTTCGGAACCGTCAAACTGACATAATCCCGGCTGTCGGTAATCGGACACATCGCGTTAACCACCATACCCGGACTCTTACCCGCGACCTCTATCACCTTTTCAATATCACCCGGCTCAACCAACGGTTCGTCGCCTTGCACGTTAACGTAGAGCCCTGCCTCCATCTCCTTCGCTACCTCGGCGACGCGATCCGTACCCGTCATACAATCACTAGAAGTCAAAACCCAGCGCATCCCATGTTGCTCACAGTGCTCGACAATGCGGCCATCATCGGTTGCGATGACCACACCAGCTTTTCCTAACACTGGCGCACACCGTTCCCAGACCCGTCGAAGCATCGACTTACCCTTAATCTCTACCAACGGCTTTCCCGGAAACCTTGACGAGGAAAACCTCGCCGGTATAACTATTAAGCTATCCACAACACCTCCACTAAACGCGATTTAAATCGCTAGCGGGCTCAATGCTCGAATGGCACCAAACTAGGCTATTCTCACCTACTCTTTGTTATACAACTGCTTCAAAGCAATGGCCATCTCGTAGTCTTCATAATGATCAATATCAATTCCCGCGATCTTACCAACCTTGTGCATCCAAGGCTTATTCCCAATAAAATATCCTTCCTCAAGCGTTTTCCGCTTGTCTCTCATATAGAGACCGTTCGTAACCCGATACCAGTTCGGAAGGTCTTGACTAATAGTGTGGTACTGGTCTGCACGATAGTTCAACGCCGCCTCTTCATCCCAGAAATAGTCTTTAACGAGATTCACCGAAACTAAGCTATCATGCGAACCTTCCGCCATAACTTTACGTTGATAGCACTCGAACCCCTCAGCATATTCAATCGGGTTCATCAACGGAACCACGACCGTCACCCACGCAAAATGCGCCGTTGGAATATCTTTGACGACCCCCGTAATGACCTCGCTGAAAGAAGCCTCGTGCCCGCAACTCAGGTAATCGCTTCGAGGCAAAAATTCAACACCCATGTTCCTCGCAGTCGACTTCACTCGCTCGGAATTCGAGCTCAGAAAAATCCGATCGCCCTCCTGAACACGCTTGAGCTGCTCAACTTTCCACTCCAATAGATTATTCTCGTCATCAAAAGGAAGGAAAATCTTTTGTTTTATACGGCTACTCCCTTCTCGCACCGGAACAATCACTGATATGTCTCTGAAGTCACTCATTCAACATCTCCATTATCCCGCGACACCCTCGACGAAATATATCCACATCCACCGAATACGCCAGATATCCGAACCCATTCGCACGGAAACCCTGCGCAACATCTACTCCGTCACAGAATGTCCCAAGCACCACTCCCCTCGCTTTCGCCTTGACCGAAATTTCCTCAATCAACGCCACTACCTCCGGAGAATCTACTTCCCCAATTCGCCCAATCGATTGGGATAAATCATAAGGTCCTACAAAAAGCACGTCGAATCCTTCGACCCCAAGAATGGAGTCCAAGTTGCGAACTCCCTCCATTCCCTCAACCTGGAGCACCACGATGGCTTCGTTAGAGTCATTAAAATAGCTTACCCTATCCTTTGCCCCATATCCTGCTGCACGCACAAACCTACAAACACCCCGATCCCCTTGCGGAGAGAAACGAGCCGCTCTCACGACCTCCCGGGCCTGATGCGCGTTATTTATGTTCGGCACCTGAATACCGGCCGCCCCTGAGTCCAGCGCACTTCCGATCGCGTGGGGATCGCTCCCGCTAACCCGAACAATTGGATGCATCGATGTCAAACGCGCCGCACGTACGTGATCGTGAACACGTTCCCAGTTAGCCGGCCCGTGTTCCATATCCAATATTATGAAATCCAAACCAGCCAAACCAGCTGCCTCTACAAATGAACTGTCGGTGGTCTTACTGAAGACCCCGATCGCCCCCCTTTTCTTTATATATTCCCTAAAAGTATTCAAACCGACCTCCACCAATCTTTCTCTCATGTGAGCGACATTCACTAGGTGCGCACTTTCCATGCGCCCGCTGAGTCAACTCGTTCCATAAAGCGTTTCCATCCGCCGCATGTACTCATTTGTGGACAAACTCAGCACTTCACTAACCTCCTCGTCGCCTTCTATCAAACCCGCTTCAAACAGTTGCGCCGTAATCCGGTGCCCCCCCTCTAAGCTATCGCAAAACACCAGTGACGCCACATCGATTGCGCCTCTTCCATACGTTTTTTCGTGGGTATCGCGACTTAGAAAAAAATTCGAATTGAAAATCTTCAATCTGTTCAGAGGAAATCCCAGAAGATAGAACACCAGATGCGGGACGTGGTTGACTGATTCCTTAACGTATCGATTGAGATCCTTATCAGGCGCACGAGCAACTGATCTCACCAGCCCCCCTCCGACAACGCTGCATTTTTCGCCTTTAAATAAAACAAACCGCACAGCCGCCGGAAGCTTTATCGACGGACTACTGTGGCTCGCCTGGCGCAAGATCCGGGTTCGTATTTGGATCAACGATGTAACATCAAACCTCGATCCGTGCCGCGCCACATTTGAATTACCCAACGCGTCAATTGCATTCAACCTTACCACCACGTCGAATTCGTCTATCTCGGCTCCATTCTTTTCGTCTCCTGGCGCTGGCGCGACGATTGCCACAGATTTTCCTCTGAGGTAATCACAAAGCTCCTTTTCATCATTGGTCATTGTATCCACAAAGTACTGCCTAAAGAAATCGAGATCGCCGCTCAACAACCGCTGGTACGCTTGAACGCCTTGAACCCTTTTCGGTGCTACGTCGTTACGCCGTACAAGCTTCGCAACCAAAGAAGAAGCCGCTTCTTTATCACGGTATTCTACCGCCTTAAGACACGCCATCTCCAAAGTTTGGAGATCCGTAGTCTTTTGGGAAGACTCCATAAACAAACGTGCCGATCTCTCTCGTATGGACACCGCAAGCGAAAAGCGCGCCCTCCACAGAACCAAGATTTCCAAGCAGCGGAGATCCCACCCAGTAAAGCCAGAGGAGGAAAGGTTTTGCTCTAATGAAGACAAGAAGCTGTCAACCTCGGATGCCACCCCACTATCGGTCCTTTCCAGCAGGCGCTTCGCCTCGTTATATAGCTGATGCGCTTTCTTTGCATCGCTATCGAACACCTGGTTTAACAGGTCTAGCTGGAGGCCCAATTGATTGTTCTTATGGCGCTCGTAGTCCAATATACATTGGCTTCGCATCAACAGGATTCTTAATTGCTCATATCGACTGGTCCCTCGCTCTAGTTCTGACAACGCGGATTTGAATGAATCGGTAATGGAGTGCGCGGGCACACTCCCAAGCACTTTACTACCAAGGACAGGTTTTTTCTCCTGATGCCGAAGGTTAAAACGATGGACAACGCCTTTACCGAGAACCAGCGGTTTTAAGAAATAGATAGCTGAGGAACTTCCAAATCTGCTTTGTCCTTTATTCAAGAGGTCAAGGGCTTTAAGGCTTTGATGGTCAGCGCTATAGGCCCTTACGACGACCCCCAAATCTCGCAATCGGTAGTCGTCTTTCACAAGGCTCAGGAATGTATCTGCCCGCTCGGCTGCAAGGGAATACCGGCGATTGAGACGAGCAGTAGTTACTGCGGCCCTCATTAGTTGAGGATGCTGCGGATAACGAGCCAGGGCTCTGTTAATCAGTGATTCCGCGCGCTCGTACTCTTCGTTTTCGGTAAGGACTTGAATGCAAAATAGTGCGTTGCGTAATGGTATCTTCTGATCAACATCCGGCTTGGCCTTCAAATACGAATTAACAATCCTCAGTGAGTCTTTGGAATTGCCGGACTCTCGTAGATCACGCGCTCGTTGAAGTGGGTGCGGTTTTTGGTACACGAATTGGTAGATTCGTGTTCGGAGTGCGCCAGGAATACAATGGCGAATGATTTTCGGAGTTGCTCTACGTGAAACATCCAAGACGATACGAGAGCGTTCATTAAGTAATTGGTTTATGCCAATTTTCATATGATCGTTTTACCTGTCTATATGTAGGAAGATCACCCTCAACGGATTGAGGTGGACCCTCGAGTCGCGATTCCGAGCATTAAAAGCAAAGTCCTAAGACATGCCGGGCTGTGTAGCTCATGGGGCATGGTTGCGCTTGGAGGCGTTATCACGTTTTTTATATTTCCGTACTTCGAATTTACTTGGTTTATTGTGCGACCCAGATCTGGACAATGTGAGCCAATCGGCTAGGGTGGTGGTGGCCGTTTTTATTAACGTCGGCCTATATTCCCTAGCAAGGCGTAGTAAGGCCGGCGCCACGCCACAGCGCTTCACCAAGCGAGCGTCTAGGTCGGCCGATCCAGGCAATTGTGAACGCGGAGGCACCATGACTGGGGGCCCGGTGACGGCACCATCCAGCCACCCGCCTGTTTGAGTGTTCCTGGACTCGCATTCGATCTAAACGGATCGTGCTCAATTGGCAGAGCCGTGTACGACGACGGGGTTTGGAATGGATCTCTATTTCATCCAGGTTGTTTCTGTATGCCGTTTGCCGGGAGCGACTTTAAGCATCATGGGCGCCGGGGACGGGTTTACCGTATCCCTCAATGTTTTGGGGCAACGCGCGGTGCATGTTCTGTAAGGCCCCCTTTCTGTTCATAGCCACCCCTCACTCCCAGGGCGATCCACCGACACAGTTGTGTCCGGGGGAGAGGCAAATCCCACTACGCCCCGCTTATTTACGTGGCTGTAACCGCTTGCATTTCGATATGAACGCAACGTCGCTTCATTATGCTCCTTAACGTGAATCTCGCGTGACTGGGCGAGAGTCGCGGTAAGTGGACGAACAACACCCCTGATAGAAGAAACGGGCGAGGGACAAGCCGCAAGGTAAGAACCCGGTTTTAATGTTCGACTAATTTCCCCGGTGAGCGAATAACCTGGCCCGATCCATCCATGAGTGCGTCTGAAGACGCATAGACTGTGGATTGCCGGACAGTACTCAACGATGTGAGAGTGATCGCCACAAGCGGTCGGTGAGTAGGCGTTTCGGAGTACAGACGCAGTGCCCCTTCGAGTTCTTGGTGCCTGGGGTCACCGTGTGCATGCCCGTCGATACCCGCGAGCAGGATCGCCGTTGCGCCCGCTGCGTTTGCGTAGGCCGCTGCATAAAGCAGCGTCAGGGCCGAGGGCACGATCGCGGTCCGGCCCGTTACAGCGAAGCGACGCGAGTCCACCTGAATGCCGTAATCTAGATGGGACCAGTGCTGAAGCGATGACCGGGCCTCTGCCGGAATGGCTGATCGCGGTGCGATCAGCGTACCCGTGTGCGCCTCGTAAAGGTGTTTTTCCAGCAGAAGGCGTTCTGGGGTGCAGGTGCTCCAGGCATCCACTAGGTCGGCTGAGATCCACGGATTCCAGTTGGTACTAATCACGTAGGGGCGTTCCCGCACGATGAACTGCTCCAGCGCTGCGCGATGTTCCCGTACTTGACCCCCGGAACCAAGAATCAGAACGGCTCGCCCGTCGAGATACCCGGTCACATCCAGCGCGCCCTCGTTTTCTGGGACATGGGCCGTACTTGCTTGGTTGAGGATCTGAGGGCAGAAGCTTCGAGCGTCCAGATTACCCAGCCGTTTCAGAGCCGCAATCACATCCTGATGACTGTAGCGGTCGCTCGTCAGCATCTCCTGCACATAGGTCGGATGGACATTGTAGAGAGCAGACAGGTGGTAGAAGATGTTGGGCCCCCAGCCGTGATCCTGCTGAAGCCCCCCGAACTCGCTTACGACCAGATCCAGGAGGACGTCGATGTCTCCGCCGGTCCGCAATTCTCGCCGATCCAGTTCGAGCAGCAGGGTCTCGGTTCTCAGGTTCCCTGCACCGCGCCCCATGCCGAGAACCGTGGAATCCAGCCATGTGCATCCCGAGTGGTAGGCCCGCATCGTATTGGCCAGTGCATTGCCCATGTTGTCATGCGTGTGGGTGCCAAGCGCACCACTCCATTGACTACGGAGGGCATCAACCATCGCGTCGATGTCCTCCGGTTCCATGTTGCCGAACGAATCCGCAAAATAGAGCACGTCGAGCGGAAGAGTGGTGGCGAATGCTGCCTTGGCTTCCAATTCCCGCCGGCCGCGGCCGGTTGCCTGCATCAGATTAAGCCCCACCTGGTATCCGAGATCCGACAATTCCCGGATGACAGGTGCGCAGGCTTCAACTTCGTTGAAATGCGCGGCGATCCTGACAAGGCTGACCGGCGACTCTTCTGCAGGCGCAAAAAGATTATGAACCACTTTCTTCGGTGCATCCGTCTCCAGAAGTTCCTTGGCATTACACATGACGCCAATGGTCAACCCTTCCGGAATCGGGAGGCTGGAAAGCCATTGGTCACTGCTAAAGGCGTATGGCCCGTAGAAATCATCCACTTTGCGCGATCGAAAACCAATCT
Organism: Thioalkalivibrio sp. ALE28; assembly: GCF_000377425.1. Lineage (NCBI taxonomy): Bacteria > Pseudomonadati > Pseudomonadota > Gammaproteobacteria > Chromatiales > Ectothiorhodospiraceae > Thioalkalivibrio > Thioalkalivibrio sp. ALE28. The sequence goes on from NZ_KB898110.1 coordinate 18,608, forward strand.
CGACAATGTCGATACCCGCTTGCCCCATGACCGAAAGGTAACGTTCAACAAGCGAGTCCGAAAAACACCAACCGTTGTAATACCCGCCGTCTCGCAACGTGCAGTCAAGAATTTTCAAGTTTCCCATCATACATTTCTCTTTTAAACGAGCACCCCAGAAGGAAGCTCAATATCTTTCTGCTACAGGGTAATTGCTACCAGGCCCTCCAGCCCCACTGAGGTCAAGACTCGCGGGGTCCAGCATGGGCACAGGCGCCGAAGCACACACCCTGCTTACCGCTCGTACTTTTAACGTTGGCACTGGCCCACCTTGGGCCTGGGCGCACTTCATTCTCGTCTCGAGGCACGATTGCATGTCAAATCCAGCTGATCCAGAGCATGCTTGATCGGCTGGACCAGTCTAAAGGCCTGCGAGTAGCGTTCGCGTGCGCAGCAGGTCTCGAATTCCGCACTGCACGCCGCCAGTTTCATCTGATCGAAAGTGGCAGCGCGCTCGTCGTCCTCACGCGACCGTCCCCAGCGCTCGGAGATTTCCTGGAGGACCTTTAGATGCTTGGGCTTGGTTGCCCACCCCGCACCGGCGGGCTCAAGCGCCCACCGACCCCATTCGAGTAACCGGGGCTCATTCCGGTCTGTCATCACTGTGTTCAGAGGCCCGATATCCGGGGTGGTAAAGGCAAGTGGCATGCGCGCGAGGTGTTTCCGCCAATTCTCCAGTCGTTCCTGCAGCGCCGCAAGGGCTTGCTCACTGGCCGAGTCGTTGGCTGCGATACGTGCACGGGCCAGCATGGTTTCGTCCAGCCGCTGCCATAGCATGAGCCGCGATCGGGTATACCGTGCGACCAGGTTTTTGTCCGGAGCAACCTCAAGCAATCGACCGCGAAGCTCGTCGCACGCCGCGGCCATGTCGCCCTGCTTCTCCCGCATGCCCTCGGGGATCTCGAGGAGATGGCAGGCGAAACCTCGTAGTTCCACGGCCCCCAGCCACCGAGGCGCAGGCAGTCCGCGGGGTTGCTTGGCCAGCAGGGTCGCCTCGTGGGCGGCAAGGGAGGCGCGGTTGTGGCCGTATAGCTTAATGAGAAGGCCCGGGCGTTCGGGTACATCGCAGCGCAGTACTGCCACGCCGGCTACATCCGTTTGAATCCAAAGACTTGCCACCTTGTCTGCCAGTGTCTGACCACAGACCTCGGCAAGGACCTCGGGTACCCAGTGCGCCCGCTGCTCGCGTTCGAGCAGGTTCCAAATCGTCCCCTTTTTCGTGTCTTGGTCGGGAACGAAGGCCGTTGCGTGGAAAAACAGCGCATCAATCTTGCCCTTCTGGCTGTGCTGTTTCTCCAGCCCCGAGACGAGACTGGATAAGCGATTAAAACCCTGACGGGAGAGGAGCAGCGCGATGACCGCAGGGATCAGCCCGGGGGGGTCGAGGTACAGGAAGTCAATCACCAGGTAAGCGAACGCCAGCATGAAGCCAACACCCGAAAGGACGCCCATCCATCCGGTCAGGTTGTCTTCGAGGCGTGTTCGAAAACCCGGGCTCACCGCGAGCGCGCTCAGAAGCGCAACGGCTACCAGGAACACGTACCCCGCGGCGATGAACGCGACGCTTTGGTACAGCCAGAACAGGATGGCCACCGCCAGCAGCAGGAACACCCCACCCGCCATGACTTCGGCATGGCGCTTGTAGGCGCGCGCCGCCAGTTCGTCCTGGTTCTCGAACAGCACCATCTTGCGGCTGCGTGTCAGTAGGGTTTGCGAACCCCTTTCGCCGCCCAAGTCCACGACCCGTTCGGCCAGCAGGTACAGTCCATAGAAGGCGACCGTGGCGGCACTCAGCCAGACAATCAGGGCATCGCGGTCGAACTGCTCGAAAGCCGGCGGGAAATAACGCGGGATGCCGTCCGACCCCAGCAGGATGATGACCTTCAGCGGCAGGAAGAAGGCCAGCAGCATGGATAGCTGCGACACCAAGGTAAAGAACACCACCCCGCTGGTCGCGGCCGGGGCCGCCCAGAAAAACTTGGCGCCCAGGCGAGCATTCCATTTCAGGCTGTCGAGGATGGCGCGGATCAAGGGGTTGTTGCCTGATTGGATGCCGTTGTTGGTAACCGGCCGAGATCCCGGCTCTTCGCTTCGCGGCGGCCGGGATGACGGTTGGGACAGCAGCCGTGTTGCATGACAGAGGCGTCGTGGCCGAGGCGGCGACTACCGGGGGTTGCATGCCCTATCCGCAGCGCGCCCACCCCGTAGGAGCCTGCTTGCAGGCGAAGGTCCCTGCCCATCTCTGACGCGGGCAGGGGCTTCGCCTGCGAGCAGGCTCCTACGGGGGCGAGGGTTGGTGCGTTCCTGGTCATTTACGGGTTGCGGATGAAGCCCATGGCTTCGAGCTTGAGCAAGATGCGGTGGGCGGCTTCGTCCGGGGCCATGTCGCGGGTATCAATGCGCAGCTCGGGGTGTTCGGGTTCCTCATACGGGTCATTGATGCCGGTGAATTCCTTGATGAGGCCGGCGCGGGCCTTGGCGTAGAGGCCCTTGCGGTCGCGCGCCTCACAGGTCTCCAGCGGGGTGGCGACGTGGACCTCCAGGAAGCCGCCGTGCTGCTCGATGCGTTCGCGCACGCGGCGGCGCATGTCGGTGTACGGGGCGATGGGGGCGCAGATGGCGCAGCCGCCGTTCTTGGTGATCTCGCTGGCCACATAGCCGATGCGCTGGACGTTGATGTCGCGGTGTTCCTTGGAGAAGCCGAGTTCGCTGGAGAGCTCCTTGCGCACGATGTCGCCATCCAGCAGCGTGACGGCGCGCCCGCCCAGTTCCATCAGCTTGACCCGCAGGGCATTGGCCATGGTGGACTTGCCGGAGCCGGACAGCCCGGTGAAGAACACGGTAAAACCCTGCCGGTGGCGCGGCGGGAAGGTGCGCCGCAGCTCCTGGATGACCTCCGGGTAGGAGAACCACTCGGGGATATCCAGGCCCTCGCGCAGGCGGCGGCGGAACTCGGGGTTGTCGAGATTGAGCGTGTGTTCGCCTTCGCGTACCTCGTTGGCCGGCACGAAATCGGCGCGGTCCTGCACATAGGTCATCGCCTGAAACGGGACCATCTCGATGCCGATTTCGTCGGCGTGGCGCCGGATCAGTTCCTGCGCCTCGAAGGCGCAATAGAAGGTCTGGCCATCCGGGCCCGGGTCGGGGCTGGCGTGGTCCTGACCGACGATCAGGTGTGTGCAGCCATAGTTGCGGCGGATGATCGCGTGCCACAACGCCTCGCGCGGGCCGGCCATGCGCATGGCCAAGGGCAGGAGGCTGAGCTGGGTGGTCTGCTCCGGGGCCTGGCGCAGCACGTGCTCGTAGCATCGCACGCGCACGAAGTGGTCCACATCGCCCGGTGCGGTCACGCCCACCGCCGGGTGAATCAGCACGTTGGCCTCGGTCTCGCGCACGGCGCGTCTGGTGAGCTCCACCTGCGCGCGGTGCATGGGGTTGCGGGTCTGGAAGGCGACCACGCGGTTCCAGCCGAGCTTCTGGAAGTACTCGCGCAGCTCCGTGGGGCTGTAGCGGTAGTTGCGAAAGTCATGGTGGACCGGGGGCTCCAGGCCGTGCAGCGTGCCGCCCAGATTGACCGGGCCGGCGCGATGCATCAGCTCGTTGACGCCGGGGTGCGCGGTATCTCGGGTGCCATACACGAGCTGCACCTCGCGGGCGCGATCCGGCCACCAGCGATGCTCCACGTCCATCACGGCGATCAGCATGCCCTCGGCGTCGCGCAGGGCGATCCGGCTGCCCTCCTCCACCTGCGCGGCGAAGGCTTCGGTCACGTCCAGCGTGATCGGCATCGGCCACAGCGTGCCGTCGGCCAGGCGCATGTTCTCGAGCACGCCGTCGTAATCCGCCGGGCCCATGAAGCCCGTCAGCGGGGAGAAGCCGCCATTCAGCAGCAGCTCCGCGTCGCACTGCTGGCGCTCCGTCAGATCCCAGGAGGGCATGTCCCGTGCCGCATCCTTCAAGTCGCGGGCAGTCGCCTCGTCTACATAGCGCTCGCAGAGCGTGCCGCCATACGGCGTAATCAATTCCATTCCGTCATCCGTTCTCGTTCTACCCCCTGTAGGAGGCCAGCCCCCTGGCCGATTGGGGCATCACCAACACCCCATCGCGCAGGGGGCTGCGCTCCTACAGGGAAATGCCACCGCCATGCGGCGTGATCCATTCCATTCCGTCATGCGTTGTCGTTTTACCCCCTGTAGGAGGCCAGCCCTCTGGCCGATTGGGGCATCACCAACACCCCATCGCGCAGGGGGCTGCGCTCCTACAGGGGGGATTCGCCGTTTTGCTGGATGTCCACGCGTAGTTGCTCGATCTCGGTCATCAGCGCCTCGTGCTCGGCGCGTTTGCGTTTGAGCAGGTGATACGCCAAGCGTGCCTTCTCCTGCAGACCGCCCGGGGTCAGCTTGTACAGGTAGGCGGAGCGATTGTCGGATCGGCGGAAGTTCTGTGTCTTGACCCAACCGCGATCCAGCAGCGCCTTCAGCGCGTAGTGGGTCTTGCCAACGGAGAGCCCCAGCGCCCGCGCGATCTGCCGCTGGCTCATCTCGGGGTCCGCCTCCAGCAGGCGAAGTACCTGGTACTGGGTGTCGTCGTTGATCAACCTGCCGGTCCAAAGCCGCCCAGCGGCGACTGCGTTCACGCATTGAGCGCGCATTGGACCACGCACCATACCCCGCCGCAAGCCAACGCCTGTAGGAGGCCAGCCCCCTGGCCGATAGGGGCATCACCAGCGCCCTATCGCGCATGGGGGCTGCGCTCCTACGGGCGGGAATGCTCAAGATCCGTAGGACGCCAGGCCCATTGGGCGGGGGAAAGCCCCGACAACGCTTGTTAGCGGAGCAGAAATTCCTGCGGGGTCCGCGCGGGAACGAGCGAACCGGCGAAATCCTTGACGTTGCGCGTAATGATGGTCGCGCAACCCGCGCGCTCGGCAGTGGCGGCCACCACGGCATCTTCGAAATCCGTCCAACCGAGTGACCGGGCTCGTTCGAGCTCTGCGCGTCCCACCGCGCATACGTGCAAATGCTGGAGCAGCCAGCTCAATGCCCGATCAGCGGACGTGCGATCCGCATACCGCGCAACCAGGTAGTGCACCGTGGTCGCCGCGTGGGCGCTGATTGCACCCTCTTCTTCGCCCTGCAGAACTTGTTCCAGAACTGCCGCCGACACTCGGTAATGCGGCTCGCGCTTTTGCAGAACGTCCAGCAGGACGTTCAGATCGAGCATGATCACGATTGATGCTTGTCGCGCAGGTGGTCGTGATAGGCCTGCTCAGCATCCACATCAGGGGGGATCAGGCCGGTGATGGCTTCCAGCTCGGCACTTGGCGTATGACGCTCCAGAGCGCGAAGGCGACGCAGATGGCGATCAATCACCTCGGTCATGCTCATACCGTGCGCCTTGGCGTAGGCCTTCGCGAACTCCACATCCTGCTTGGGCAGGCGCACGGTCACCTTGGTGGTTTCCTGTTCCACGCGATCACCTCCCAGCGTGTATGGCAAAGACAATGAAATTGTACGGCACGGGTTCATTCACATCCAGGACGAACTCGACCCGCTTGCTCTTTCGCTGTAGATCCCGGCTCTTCGCTTCGCTGCGGTCGGGATAACAAGAACGTGGTCAGGCGCCGTAGCCCCCTGTAGGAGGCCAGCCCCTGGCCGATGGGGCCTGTCCAGCACCGCAATCGGCCAGAGGGCTGGCCTCCTACGAGGAAGGCTTCGGGATGTAGTGAACGGCTGCAAGCCCGTCGAAATCGGCGTCCTGGGTCCAGAGGTCGGCCTGATGGGCGCGCGCGGTGGCGTAGATGATGCTGTCGGCGAGCGGGAGGCCATGTTGGGCGCCGAGACTGGCAGCGGACAGGGCCAAAGGCCCCGTGAGTTCGACGAGTTCGCCCTGCTGCATCAGTGCGGCCGCCTGCAGGGCCGCCGCCTCGCCTCGTTGCTGGAGCACCCGTTTGAAGACTTCATAGAGGCTGATCGTGGGCACGATCAGTTCTGCCGTGGTCTCGATGGCGTCTGCAAACACATCGGCGTTGGGGCCGTCGGCAAAGTATTCCAGCCACGCGGACGAATCGACCACGTTCACACGCGGTCTCCCTCGCGCGGGATGTCGGGGTCAATGCCCTTGAGAAACCCCCGCATCTCGCTCATGCGCCGTTCGGGAATCAGTTCGATACGGTCGTCGTACGCCACAATCTGGACTTTCTGGCCGGCACGAAGATGCAGCGCCTCGCGTACCGCCTTGGGGATGACGACCTGATATTTCGGAGAGATGGTGACGGCTTCCATTTCAGCACCTTGATCGATCGATCATTCGTTTTACCAATGTAGCATCGATGCCGTAGACGAGCGAGCGGTCCTTCGCCCCCTGGCTGATTGGGGCACCACCAACGCCCCATCGCGCAGAGGGCTGCGCTCCTACAGGCGGGAATGCCCCAAGAATCGTAGGAGGCCAGCCCTCTGGCCGATTGGGGCATCACCAACGCCCCATCGCGCAGGGGGCTGCGCTCCTACAGGCGGGAATGCCCCAAGATCCGTAGGAGGCCAGCCCCCTGGCCGATTCGAGCAGCACCAGCGCCCCATCGCGCAGGGGGCTGCGCTCCTACAGGCGGGAATGCCCAAGATCCGTAGGAGATTCTATGTCTCTCCACAAGGGGTCTTAGGTTGGTAATCGGTCTGATTGTTCATCAGGGCGAAGGCGACGCGGGCCAGCTTGCGAGCCAAGGCATTCAGCGCCTGGGTCGTCGCCAGGCCACGGTCCAGGCAGCGCTGGTAGTAGTCGCTCCAGGCGGGTTTGGACTTGGCCTGCATCGCGGCCAGATAGAGCAGCCGTCGCAACTCTGGATCGCCCTGTTTGGTGAGTTTGCGCTGCCCCCGTTTTGTGCCGGAGTCGCGGATGCGGACATCCAGCCCCAGGAAGGCGAC
>NZ_KB898111.1:0-21282 GCF_000377425.1 Thioalkalivibrio sp. ALE28
TGGAGCGGGGCCGAGCCGGATTCCGCCACCAGTGCCGCGCCCTATCGGCTCTACAACATCGGCAACCACGAGCCGGTGGAGCTGATGCGCTACATCGAGGTGCTGGAGGACTGCCTGGGCCGGAAGGCCGAAAAGAACCTCCTGCCGCTGCAGCCGGGGGATGTGCCGGACACCTACGCCGATGTCGAGGCCCTGCGCGAGGATGTGGGCTATGCCCCGGCCACCCGCGTGGAAGACGGCATCGCCCGGTTCGTGGACTGGTATCTGGGGTATTACCGGGCGGCCGCCTGATGGGCGTCTACCGCAAGACCCTGCAACTGCTCACGCCGGCAGAGAAACGCCGCGGGGCACTGGTGCTCGGCATGATGATGGTCATGGCGATGCTGGAAACCGCCGGCGTCGCCTCCGTGATGCCGTTTCTGTCCGTGCTCGGCAACCCGGAGCTGGTCGACACCAACCCGGTGCTCAACCTGCTCTACACCCGCCTGGGTTTCACCTCGGTGGATGCCTTCATCTTTGCCCTGGGGGCTGCCGCGTTCGGGCTGATCCTGTTCTCGGCGATCTTTCGCACCCTGACGCACTTCGCGATGAACCGCTTCATCGAGATGCGCCGCCACAGCCTGGGGAAGCGCCTGCTGGAGACCTACTTGCGTCAGCCGTATGCGTTCTTCCTCAACCGCCACAGCGGCGACATGGCCAAGAGCATCCTGTCGGAGGTCGACCAGCTGGTGCTGAACGTCTTCCGCCCCGGGATCACGATGATCGCCTACCTGGTCGTGACCTTCGCTATCGTGACCCTGCTGGTCATCGTGGACCCCTGGCTGGCGCTGGGCGTCGCCGTGGTGATCGGTGGCGTTTACGGCACGATCTTTCTCTTGGTGCGGGGACTGCTGGGGCGCATCGGGCGCGACCGTTCGCGCGCCAACAAGGAACGCTTCACCGCCGCCGGCGAGGCCCTGGGCGGCATCAAGGACATCAAGCTGCTGGGTCGCGAACACGCCTACCTGGCACGCTTCGACGCGCCCTCCAGGCGCCAGGCCCGGCATCAGGCCACCAACCAGACCATCGCCCAGGTCCCGAAATTCCTCATCGAGGCGATCGGCTTCGGTGGCATCATCGCGCTGACCCTGATCCTGCTGCACACCCAGGGCGGGACCGGAACCGACTCGCTCGGCGAGATCCTGCCGATCCTCGGCCTGTATGCCTTTGCCGGCTACCGCCTGCTGCCCGCCGCGCAGCACATCTACGCGGGCCTCGCCAAGCTGCGCTTCGGCGCCGCCGCCGTGGAGAGCGTCACCGACGACCTGCGCGAGCGCGAGGCGCTGGCGGAACTGCATCGCCAAGCCCCGCAACCCCTGTCCCCGCGCGAGTCGATTCAGCTCAAGGGCATCGACTACACCTACCCCGGTGGCCACCGCCCGGCGCTGCAGGCCATCGACCTGGAGATCCCGGTCGGCAGTTCGGTCGGGATCATCGGCACCACCGGATCCGGCAAGACCACGCTGGTCGACGTGCTGCTGGGACTGCTGCGGCCGACACAAGGCGACATCCTGGTGGATGGCCAGCCAGTCACGGATGCCAACCTCCGTGCCTGGCAGCAGTCCCTGGGCTACGTGCCCCAGGACATCTTCCTCACCGACTCGACCGTCGCCGAAAACATCGCGCTGGGGATCCCCGCCGCACGGATCGACCATGACCAGGTCGAGCGCTGCGCGCGCATGGCGCAGGTCCACGAGTTCATCGTCCACGACATGCCGGAGCAATACGCGACCATGGTCGGCGAGCGCGGCGTGCGCCTGTCCGGCGGCCAGCGCCAGCGCATCGGCATCGCCCGGGCGCTCTATCACGATCCCGACGTCCTGGTCTTCGACGAGGCGACCAGCGCCCTCGACAACGCCACCGAGCGCGCCGTGATGGAGGCGATCGAGTCCCTGGCCCGGAGCAAGACCATCATCCTGATTGCGCATCGCCTCAGCACGGTTCGCGCCTGCGATCAGGTCGCCCTCCTGGAGCGCGGGTCGTTTACCGCCGTGGGCCGCTTCGACGACCTCGTCACCGACTCGGACTCCGAGTCCGAGTCCGAGTCCGAAACCGGCACGGCGCCGGCCCGATCCATTCCCACTCCCGCCGCCTCCGGCACGCATGGCTAGACCCATGGCATCGCGGCGAATCGAGGAACAGCCTGTGACACACATCCAGTCCCAGCCCCTGCAGATCAAGAACAGCGGGCGCATCGCGCAGACCATCGCGCGGGCGGTCCACCTGCGCCACCTGCAGAAGTCACGCAAGATCGCGACCCAGTGGCGCGAGAAACTGATCCGGGCACACGGCGAGTCCGTGGTAACCCGAACGGTCCTGCAACGGATCAAGCGCTACGCCGCCCGGACCTACGGCCACGAGTCCTGGTGGCCATGGCTGGCGGCCTATACCGAAGTCCGCCGCGAGTTCGTCGAGGGCTGGATCGGCGACGACTACTACACCGAGCACCTCAATCCGCTCTGGAACCGCCAGGACATCCGTCGCCTGAGCGGGCTCAAGACCATGGACTCGCGCCTGTTTCCGGACAGCGTCGTGCCGCCGGTCTTCGTACGCGTGGGGGGGCAGTACCTGGATGCCCGGGGTACACCGGAATCACTGGCAGCGGCCCTGGACCGACTCGAAGCCGGCAGGACCTACGTGCTCAAGCCGGACGAGGGACGCCAGGGCCTTGGCGTGACCTTTGCGCCCGCCAACCGAGTCGGCGAGGAACTCGCGCAGATCCCCGGCAACTGCATCGTGCAGCCCCTGATCGAGCAGCACCCGGACATCGCGCGCATCAATGCCAGTTCGGTCAACACCCTGCGGGTGCTGACCTTTCTCGATCCGGAGTCCGGCGAACTGCGCATCCTCAATCAGTTCCTCCGCCTCGGGCGCGAGGGACAGCGCACCGACAACGTCTCCACCGGAGGCTATTTCGTCGGCGTCGACGGCGATGGCTGGCTGGACGGCCACCTGCGGGATCCGGTCTGCGTCAGCATCGGCTCGGTCCACCCCGACAGCGGGGTGGATGTGAAGGGCCTGCGAATCCCGGACTTTGCCGCCGTGCGCGAGCTGTGCCTGAACGCCCATCGCCGCATCCCCTATCTGCGCTTCATTGGCTGGGATGTCTGCATCCAGGCCAGTGGTGAACCCGTGATCCTCGAATGGAACGCGGAACAGGTGGCCTGGTCGCGCAACGAGTCCTGCTTCGGGCCGCTGTTGCCCTCGGTCCCGCGCGGCTATCCGCGCTGATCCGCCACCGCCATCAGGAGAGCGACATGAACCCGATCAAACTGCTGTGGACCGGCGGCTGGGACTCCAGCTACCGCCTGCTGGATCTGGCCCTGTATCAGGGCCGGAGGGTACAACCCGTCTATGTGCTGGATCCGCGCCGGAAGTCCTATGTCTACGAGCTGCGGGCAATGGCGAAGATTCGCGCGGGCATCGAAGGCCGCGCCGAGACCCGCGGACGCGTCGCGCCGGTGCGGGTCTACCTGCGCAGTGACATCCTCGAGGACCCGGAGATCACCGGGCTCTATCACCGCCTGGCCAGCGAGGTGCATGTCGGTACCCAGTACGACTGGCTGGCGCGGCTGTGCGCCCAGGAAGACCTGCGAGACCTGGAGCTGTCGCTGACCGGACACGAGGCCGGAACCGAGTTGCAGGAACGTTTGTTCCGCAACCCGCAATACGGGGACTTCCGCTTCCGCGAGGACGACTTCGCCTGGGAGCTGTTCCAGTACTACCGCTTTCCCCTGCTGTCGGTCACCAAGGAGGCGATGAAGTTCGACGCCGAGGCCAAGGGCTTCCTGCCCCTGCTCGAACAATCCTGGTTCTGCCACTCGCCGATCCTGGGTCGCCCCTGTGGCCACTGCCAGCCCTGTCGCTTCTCGCGCGAGTCGCGGCGCAGGATCCAGTATTCGCGTCTGGGCCCGATCCTGGACCTTGCCCGCCGGGCCCGCTCCGGCCTGCGCTCGATGCGCGCGGCCGGCGCCTGAGACGCGAACATCATGTCCCTCGCCTTCGGTGCCCTTCTCCCCTGGCTGTCCGGGCCGCGCGAGTTTGCCGCGCTGCGCCGGGCCGAGCGGCTGCCCCTGCCCGCCCTGCAGCGCCTGCAGGCCGAGCGGCTTGCACGCCTGCTGCTCCAGGCACGCGACGACGTGCCGTACTACCGCGAAATCCTGCCGGATGCGGACACCATTGCGGCCGATCCGGTGGCCAGCCTGCTGTCGCTCCCCATCCTGGACAAGGACACGATCCGCCGCGAAGGCGCGCGCCTGCATTCGCAGCGGCCGCGGCCCGGGCTGCGGCGCAACACCTCGGGGGGATCGACCGGCGAGCCCGCCACGTTCTATCAGGACACCGCCTATCGCCGCTGGGGTCGCGCCACCAAGGCCCTGTTCGACGGCTGGACTGGCTACCGCCCGGGACAGCACAAGGCCGTGCTGTGGGCCGCTTCGCGTGATCTGGGCGCGGGGGGCGGCGCGCGCCGCCTGGCCGAACGCCTGAAAAACCGGACCCTGCTCAACGCCTACCGCATGGATCCGGCGACGCTGGACGCGCACCTCGAGGCGCTGCGCGCGGCGCCGCCTGCCCAGCTCCAGATCTATGCGGAGAGTGGCCACGAACTGGCGCGGCATGCCCTGCATCGGGGTATCCGTGTCCAGGGGATCGGTAGCGTACTGAGTTCGGCCGGCACGCTGTTCCCCGATATGCGCGAGACCATCGAGAGGGCCTTCGAGGCCCCGGTGTTCAACCGTTACGGCTCGCGCGAGGTCGGTGACATGGCCTGCGAATGCGAGCGTCACCGGGGCCTGCACGTGAACCCCCTGACACAGTACCTCGAGATCCTGGACGACCAGGGCCGCCCGGTGCCACCCGGCACCCCGGGGCGGGTTGTCGTGACCTCACTCACCAACCACAGCATGCCCCTGCTGCGCTACGCGATCGGCGATCTGGCGAGCTGGGCCGGCGAGCCCTGCGACTGCGGCCGGGAGTGGCCCTTGCTCGAGGGCGTATGGGGGCGCGTGACCGACCACATTTGCGGCGCCAATGGCGCGGTGGTCTTCGGCGGGTGGCTGCGCCAGTTGCTGTACCCGGAAGACTGGATCGGGCAGTACCAGTGGGTCCAGCACGCCGAGGACCACATCCGGCTGCGCCTCGTCCCGGTCGACAGCGCCACCGATAGCACGCGCGAACGGGCCCTGCACCGGCGCCTGGAACCCGTGATCCGCGAACACCTCGGCGCACAGACGCGACTCGCCATCGACCGCGTCGACACGATCCCGCCATCCCCCAGCGGGAAACACCTGCATGTGGTCAGCGAGCTGTCGGAGAACCGGCCGTGAGGATCCTGCATGTGATCAACGGGCTCGGTCAGGGCGGCGCGGAACGCCAGCTGGGGAACCTGCTGCGGGCCGCGCCGGAGTCCGGCGCGGTGTTCGCGCTCAAGGAGCCCGGCGTGATGGCCGGCGATATCCGCGCGCACGGTGTTCCGGTATATACCGGCGGCCTGCGCAATCCCCTGTCCCCGGGATGGATCGCGGCGCTGCGCCGGGCACTGGCCGCCTATCAGCCCGATGGCGTGATGGGCTGGATGTACCACGGCAATCTGGCCGCGTCGCTGACCCGGCGTCTGGGCCACCGGGGCCCGGTGTTGTGGAACGTGCGCCACTCGATCCACGACCTGGCACACGAGAAACGCGGGACCCGCTGGGTCATCCGTACCGGCGCATGGCTATCGCGGTATCCGGCACGCATCGTCTACAACAGCGCGACCGCGGCCGCGCAGCACGAGGCCCTGGGGTTTTCCGCGGCGCGGCGCGTGGTGCTGCCGAATGGCTTTGATCTGGAACGTTTCCGTCCGGACCCGGAGGCCCCCGGGGGGCTGCGCGCGCAACTGGGTATCGGCGCGCAGCCCTGGCTGCTGGGCATGGTGGGGCGCGCCCATCCGATGAAGAACCATGTCGGGCTGGTGGCGGCCCTGGCCCACCTGGTCCGGGCCGGAATGGACGTGCACTGCGTGATGGTCGGTACCCGCGTCTCCGCGGACGACCACCCCCTGACCCAGGCCATCCGCCAGCACGGGATGAACCGGCATATCACGCTGCTTCCGTCGACCCCCGAACCCGAGGCCCTCTACCCGGGCCTGGATCTGCTGGTGCTGCCCTCGCGCTGGGGCGAGGGATTCCCCAACGTCGTGGGCGAAGCCATGGCCTGCGGCGTACCCGCCGTGGTCACGGATATCGGCGATGCCGCCACGGTCGTCGGGGAAACCGGTTTTGTCTCCGCGAGCCCGGAGCCTGCGGATCTGGCCGCTGCCATTGGCCAGGCCGCAGATCAGGGGCGTGAGCGCCTGCGCGAACTGGGGGGCGCGGCGCGTGAACGCATGCAGGCGCATTACGCCCTGGATGCCGTGAGCGCGCGCTACCAGGACCTGTTCCTGGGGGCCCGGACGGATACCGCGCCCGTCTCGCCATGAGCTATACCTCGATCCCGTTCACCTTCATGGAGCTGCTGCTGGCGGGCAGCTTTCTCATGCTGGTGCTGGTCGCGGTGCTGTGGACCGGGCGCACCCGCGAGGGCTACCTGTGGCCGCTACTGGCGGCCTTCGGGGCGCGCATCGGCGCCGCCCTGGTGCAGCGCTTCCTGTCCCCCCTGCCCCAGGGTGGCGCCGATGCGATCAGCTTCGAGCGCCGGGCCTGGTTCTGGGCCCAGAGCGGCTGCGGGAATCTCGGCGATCATTTCAGCATGGGCAGCTCCTACCTGCACAGCTGGCTGATTGCGAACGTCTACGCCTGCGCCGATCGCGCGCCCCTGGCCTTCCAGGCCGTGAACATCGCCCTGGGCATGCTCACCGTCTACCTGATCGCGCGCATCGCCGAACAGCTCTGGGACCGCCAGGCCGCGGTGCGTGCCGCCTGGATTGCCGCCCTGTTCCCGATCCTGATCGTGAATGCCGCCGTGCCGCTGCGCGAGGTGTGGTTCACCGCCTTTTTCCTGCTCGGTGTGCTGTGGCTGGTGCGCTGGGTACAGAGCCAGCGCACCGGGTTCCTGGTGGCCGCCGTCGGGGTGCTGCTGGCCTCGGCGATCGTGCATGGCGCGGCGGTATTTGCGATCGCAGGCATCGCGGTGGTACTGGTCGGCTGGTCGATCAGGGAATTCCTGCGCGCCGCGGATCTGGGGCGCATCCGACCGGGCCTGCTGTTCGGCGGCGTCCTGCTCGGCTCGGCCGGCGTCATGGGTTTCCTGGTGATGGACGACATGCGGTTCTCGTCCATCGGCCAGCTGGGCGATGTGATGGAGCAGACGGAGACCCTCGACCAGCGCGCCGAACGCAGTGCGCGCGGTGGAGCCGCCTATCCGTCATTCCTTATCCCCTCCAACGACCTACAGGCGCTGGTCCTGACCCCGATCCGCATGGGCTATCTGCTGTTTGGCCCGCCGCTGTGGGAGGTGCGCTCGCCGGTCCATCTCGTTGGCATGCTGGAGGGCCTGTTCTACTTGTCCCTGGTCCTGCTGCTGGCGCTCTACCGCCACCACTGGTGGCAACGCCAGGACTTCCGCCTGCTGGTGGTGATCTTCGTCGTACTCACGATCATTTTTGCCTGGGGCACCAGCAACTTCGGCACCGCCGCCCGCCACCGGGCCAAGTTCCTCGGGATCCTCATCGCCCTGGCGGCGGGCCTGGCCGGGCGCCACCTGTGGCGCCGGGAACGGCTGCAACGGCTCACCGGCGGGCACCAGGCGGCCGAAGAGACGGCCCCCGACCCGCCGGAACCCTCCAGCGCGGGCCTCCCGCGCCCGCGCCGGGCCGGGCCCTGATTGCCCGCACGCGACCCGCGCGTACCCGCCCCGCTCGCGGGGCCCCAGCTACACACCTGCACAGGAGATTCGAAGATGGTGGAATTTGCGGCACCGGACGCCCCGCGTCTGGCCATTATTGGTCTGGGTTATGTCGGCCTGCCCCTGGCGGCCGAATTCGGCCGTGTCCTGCCCACCCTGGGCTTCGACATCGACACGGGCCGCGTCGAGGAATTGCGCGGCGGGCATGACCGGACGCGCGAAGTCTCGCGCGAGGAACTTGCCGGCGCCGAGCACCTGGACCTGACCGCGGACAAGGAGCGCCTGCGGGAATGCAGCGTATTCATCGTGACGGTACCCACCCCGATCGATGCCCATCGGCGTCCCGACCTGGGCCCGCTGCTGGCCGCCAGCCGTACGGTGGGCCGCGCCCTGAAATCGGGGGACGTGGTGATCTACGAGTCCACGGTCTATCCCGGCGCCACCGAGGACGACTGCGCCCCGGTGCTGGCCGCGGAATCCGGCCTCGAGCTCAACCGGGACTTCTTCCTCGGTTACAGCCCGGAGCGGGTCAATCCCGGCGACAAGGAACACCGCATCCCGGACATCGTGAAGGTCACCTCCGGATCGACCCCGGAGGTCGCTGCCTTCGTCAACGCCCTGTACAGCCGCATCATCCGCGCCGGCACCCACCCGGCCGCCAGCATCCGCGTGGCCGAAGCGGCCAAGGTGATCGAGAACACCCAGCGCGATGTAAACATCGCCCTGATCAACGAACTCGCCATGCTGTTCGAACGCCTGAACCTGGATACCGAGGCGGTGCTCGCGGCGGCCGGCACCAAGTGGAACTTCCTGCCGTTCCGGCCCGGCCTGGTGGGCGGGCACTGCATCGGCGTCGACCCGTACTACCTGACCCACAAGGCCCAGGCCGCCGGCTACCACCCGGAGATGATCCTGGCGGGAAGGCGCACCAACGACGGCATGGGCGGCCATATCGCCGACCGCACCGTCAAGGCCATGATCCGCAAAGGCTTCCCGGTCGTGGGCTCGCGCATCCTGGTCCTGGGTCTGGCCTTCAAGGAGAACTGTCCGGATCTGCGCAACACCCGGGTGGTGGACATCATCCAGGACCTGCACGGCTATCACGCCGAGGTCGAGATCTGGGATCCGTGGGTGGACGCGGCCGAGGCCCGTCAGGAATACGGACTGGAACTCCTGCCCGACTCACCGGACCCGGGCCGTTACGACGCGATCATCCTCGCCGTCCCCCACCGCGAGTTCATCGACCTGGGCCCTCGGGGCCTGCAAAGGTTCGCCCGCGAGCGAGCCGTGATCTTCGACGTGAAATCGGTGCTCCCGCCAGAGGCGAGTGACCTGCGTCTATAAACGCTGAATCCCTTTCATCCGCCATTGTCTTTTCGGGGTGTCTCGCACACTTTAGGCGCCCCGAATCATGGCGCTAACCCATTGTCCTGTTTACCTTTTGTGCTCGTAAAAACGGGCTTCCGAGAGGCCCGGCCATCGCCCCCCGTCCACACGGCGATGCTCCCTCGAACCAGGAGCTCAACGCATGCAGGAAACCGAACACCGAAGGGTTGCAGCCTCGCTGCGCGAGCAGCGCCACGCTACGGCACAACCGGCCCCGGAAACCCGGGCTCGCGAACGCGGCGGCATCGATCTTTTGATCATAGCCGCCAATGCCCGCTCGTTGATCGCCAACCGGGGCGACCTGATCCGCGAGATCCGGGCTCGAGGGCACACCGTCGCGGCGGCCGTCCCGCGCAAGGACTACCTCCCGGAAGTCGAGGAGCTGGGCATCCCGATCTACCCCTTCGATCTGGGCCGAACCGGGATCAACCCGATCGCGGACCTGCGGACCACCATCGCGCTGGCTCGCCTGATCCGCCGGCTGAACCCGGAAGCGGTGTTCAGCTACACCGTCAAGCCGGTGGTGTACGGCTCCCTGGCCGCGCACTGGGCCGGGGTCCCGCGGGTGTACGCGATGATCACGGGCCTGGGGCATGCCTTCACGACCGAGTCGTGGCGCACACGGGTACTGCGCGCGATCAGTTCCCGCCTGTACCGGGCCGCGCTGGCGCGCTGCGACCGGGTGTTCTTCCAGAATCCGGACGACCTGCAGGACTTCCTCGACCGCCGGATCCTGCCCGATGCCGACCGGGTGGTCCGGATCAACGGCTCCGGGGTGGACGTGCAGCGCTTTGCGCGCCAGCCCCTGCCCGAGGGCGAGGCGCTGTTCCTGTTCGTCGGGCGCCTGCTGACCGAGAAGGGCATCGTCGAGTTCGTGGACGCGGCCCGGCAGGTGCACGCGCAATACCCCAACGCCCGGTTTGTCGTGGTCGGCCCCCACAACCCCGACCTGCCCCATTCGATCCCGGCCGAACAGGTCGAGGCCTGGAAGCGCGAGGGCATTGTCGAGTTCGCCGGCGGTGTTGCCGATGTCCGTCCCTGGCTCGAGCTGGCCTCGGTCTTCGTACTGCCCTCCTACCGCGAAGGCACGCCGCGCTCGGTGCTGGAGGCGATGAGCGTGGGCCGTCCGATCGTCACCACGGATGCCCCCGGCTGCCGCGAGACCGTCCTGGATGGCGAGAACGGCTTTCTTGTCCCGCCGCGAACCTCCGCGCCCCTGGCCGAGGCCATGCAGCGGTTTCTGGATGACCCGTCCCTGCTTGCCCGCATGGCCAGGGCCTCGCGCGAGCGGGTGGAAGCCAAGTACGAGGTGGGTCAGGTCAACCGCGTCATCCTTCGATCCATGGAGCTCTCATGAACGCGACCCTGAAACGGCTGTTCGACATCCTGGCCAGCCTGGGCGCCCTGCTCGCGCTGACACCGCTTCTGCTGCTGATCGCAACCGCGATCCGGCTGGACAGTCCCGGACCGGTCCTGTTTCGCCAGCGGCGCATTGGCCTGCACGGCCAGCCGTTCCGGGTGCTCAAGTTCCGCACCATGGTCGATCGCGACCCGGACGCGATCGACCAGCACCAGGAGCAGGTGGTCAGTGCCGGCATCGATCCGCGCATCACCCGCGTGGGTCGCCTGCTGCGCGCCACCAGTCTCGACGAGTTGCCGCAGCTGTGGAACATCCTGCGCGGCGACATGAGCGTGGTCGGCCCGCGCCCCATCCTGCCGGAGCAGGTGGAGGTCGTCCCGCCCTCCTACGCCTCGCGTTTTGATGTACGTCCCGGCCTGACCGGGCTGGCCCAGGTCCGGGGCCGGCGCACCCTGGGCTGGATCCAGCAGCTGGAGGCTGATGCCGAGTACGCCGCGCGTCACCACCTGCTGTACGACCTGGGCCTGATCCTGAAGACGGTCCACGTGGTCCTGACCGGCCAGGGGATCTATGGCGAGGCCGGCGTCAACTGGCGCACGTATCGCGATTCGTTGCGTAACCGACAACAAGGGGACACGAAATGACTTCGACCCTGAAACACATGTTCATCACCGCCTCCACCGACGCCGCCCGTCAGGCCGAGGCGGCCGGGATCGCACGGATCTTTGTCGACATGGAGACCCGGGGGAAGGCCGAGCGCCAGGGCCACCTGGACACCCACAAGGCCCGCCATACGCTGGACGATGTCCGCCGACTCTCCGACGCGTTAACAAGGGCGGAGCTGATGGTTCGTATCAATCCGCCGGCACCGCAAACGCCCTCGGAGGTCCGCCAGGCCATCGAGGCCGGCGCGGACCGGCTGATGCTGCCGATGTTTACCCATCTCGACGAGGTCGCCCGCTTCCTCGATGCGGTGGGCCAGCGCGTGCCGGTCACCCTGCTGGTGGAGACGCCGCAGGCCCTGATTCGTCTCCCTTCCTACCTGCCGCTGCTGGGGCCGCGCGACCAGATTCATGTGGGCCTGAACGACCTCAGCCTGGCTTCCGGTCTCGACTTCCTGTTCGAACCGCTGGCCGGCGGCATGCTCGAGACCCCCGCTGCCCAGTGCCGCGAGGCCGGCGTCGCTTTCGGCTTTGGGGGCGTCGGGGCTGTGGGCAAGGGGGAGATCCCGGCGGAATCCATCCTCGGGGAGCATGTGCGCCTCGGGTCCGAGTGGGTGATCCTCTCGCGGGCGTTCCGCGAGGGGGTCAGTCAGGACGACCCGGCCAAGGGGGCCGCGCGGCTGCGCCACGAACTGGAACGCCTGCGGGCGGCGGAACAGCGCTTTCGCGCGGCAAGCCCGGAACAGCTGCGCAACAACCGCGACGCGGTGCGCGAGCGGATCTTCCGGCTCGCGGCCCGGCTGCACAACCGGAGTCGCGCATGCGCCTGAGCCAGATCCTGTTCCTGCAGAAACCGGAGGTACTGCGGGAACAACAGGCCGCCATCGAGGCTCACCTGCACAAGGCACTGCCCAGCACCACCCTGACCTTCGCTGCCGCGCCGGAATCCGTCCCCAAAGGACTCGCGGTGGACGCCGTGATCGCCCCCACGCTTCCCTGGCTGCCCGAGGCCCTGGAGCGCCTGGCGCGTTATCGCTGGATTCATTTCCTGTCGGCCGGAGTGGAACGCATCTGGGACATGCCCTTTCCGAAGGAGGACCTGCTGCTGACCAAGAGCAGTGGCGTACATGGCCCCCCGATGAGCGAGTACGCAATCGGCGCGATGCTCTACTTTGCCAAGTCCTTCGACCGCTTCAACGCACAAAGCCGGGAAAGCCGCTGGGAACGCTGCTGGCTCGGAGAACTGACCGGCCGCACGGCGATGGTGGTCGGCATGGGGCACATCGGTGCGCAGGTCGCCCGACGCGCCCGGGCCTTCGACATGCGCGTGATCGGCGTGCAGCGCAACCCGCGGCCCCACGAGGACGCCGACGAGGTCATCGCGCTGGACGCGGTGGACGAACACCTGCCCGAGGTGGACTACCTGGTCGTATGCCTGCCGCTGACACCCGATACCCGGCACCAGGTCGGCCCGTCCCAGTTCCAGTACCTCAAGCGCGGCGCAGTCCTGGTGGACATCTCGCGCGGGGGCGTTGTCGATCAGCAGGCCCTGACCCGGGCGCTGGATGCGGAACAGCTGCGCGGGGCCGCCGTGGATGTCTTCGAGCAACAGCCCTTGCCGGCCGAATCGCCGCTGTGGAACCGTGCGAATGTCCTCGTCACGCCCCACGTCTCGGGCACCTCGCCGCACTACATGGACCGCGCCCTGGAGATCTTCGTCCGCAACGCCCGCGCGCTGGTACAGGGCATGGACCCGGCCACCCCGGTCGATCGCAGCGCCGGTTACTGACGCCTGCACGCCCCCGGGGTTGGCAACCGGCGCGGGGGCAAAGCCCAGCGCGGCCAGGCCGGCCTTACCGGGAGACCGGCTCCACCGTTCGTGCGTAGGCCACTGCGGCGGGGCGCGCCGGGGTCGGGGCGACCGGGCGGGGGGCGTATGCCGGTGCCGGCGCCCGGTGGCTGGCTTGTTCCTCGGTTCCCGGCCGGTACCCATCCACCACACGGCACACGGTCTCGAACGCGGCCCGGGCATCCCGCTCGCGGTCGGCCCGCTCAAGCGCTGCGAGCGCCTGGGCCAGCACCTCGCTCGCCACACAGGTCTCGCGCGCGCGCATGATCTTGGCGTGATCCGTCGCCTCCACGTTCTCTCCGATCAGAAGCTCCTCATAAAGCTTTTCGCCGGGACGCAGACCGGTACAGGTGATGGCCACGCCCTCACCCCCCGGGGCCCCGTCCTCGCGGACCTGGTGGCCATGTAGGCGAATCATGCGCCGTGCCAGATCGATAATTCGGACCGGTTCGCCCATATCGAGCACATAGACCTCGCCCCCCTCGGCCATGGCCCCGGCCTGAATCACCAGTTCCGCCGCCTCGGGGATGGACATGAAGTAGCGGGTGATCTCGGGATGGGTCACGGTCACCGGCCCCCCTTCGCGGATCTGGCGGTGAAACAGCGGGACCACCGAGCCGGAAGAACCGAGGACATTGCCAAACCGCACCATGGAGAACACGGTCTCGTTCTGGTGCCGGGCACGATCCTGCAGCACCAGCTCGGCCAGGCGCTTGCTCGCACCCATGATATTAGTCGGACGCACGGCCTTGTCGGTACTGATCAGGATGAAGCGTTCCACCCCTGCGGCGATCGCGGCATCCGCGACCGTGGCGGTCCCCAGCGTGTTGTTGCGAAGGCCCTCGAGTATGTTGCCCTCGACCAGCGGCACATGCTTGTAGGCAGCGGCGTGATAAAGGGTCTGCACACCGTGGGCGCGCAGGACCTCGTCCACTCGCGCCCGGTTGGCAACCGACCCGAGCGCGGCATGGACCGCCACCTTCGTCGGCATCCTGGAACCGCGCTCCGCAAGTTCCTGCTCGATCCGGTACAGCGCAAACTCGTTGCGCTCGAAGAGCACCAGCGCCGCCGGCTCCAGACTCAGGATCCGCCGGCACAGTTCGGAGCCGATCGACCCCCCCGCGCCGGTCACCATGACCACTCGACCCCGGATACTCCGGGCCAGCAGGGCCTCGTCGGGCGGGACCGGGTCACGCCCGAGGAGATCCGCGATATCGAGGTCCTCGAGCTGATCCAGTGGCGCCTGCCCGGACACGACGGCCTCCAGCGAAGGAACCGACTGGACATGCAGGGGATAGGGTTCCAGCCATTCGAGGATGCGGCGACGGTCGGCACGACTCGCCGAGGGCACGGCCAGCAAGGCCCGGCCGACCCCGCACTGGTCCACGAGCGTCTCCAGGGCCGCGGGCCCGCATACCGGGATATCGTCGATCGCACGCCCCTGCACGGCCGGATCCTCGTCAATGAACGCCACCACCCGGAAGCGCCCACTGGACTGCAGCCCCGACGCCAGCTGTATACCCGCCTCGCCGGCACCAAAGACCACTACACGTTCGCTACCCGAACGCCCGTCGGAGACCGCCTGGTACCAGCTACGCACCAGAAACCGCCCCGCGGCCACCAGGGCGAAGGCGAGCAGGAAAAAATTCACCGATACGGCCCCGAAAAACCCCGGGGTCTGCGTCAGCTCGGTGGACGCCCAGACCATCACCGCGAGCGCCAGCACGCCGGTGATGATGGCCCGAAACGCCCGGGCCCCCATGAAGCGCACGACGGTGCGGTAGAGCCCCAGCCGGGCAAACACCAGGATCCCCACCGCCGAAACCAGCGGGAACAGCCACCAAGCCTCGACCATCATCGCCGGCAGCGGCTGACCCGTGCGAATCACGAAGGCCAGCCACAGGGCGAGAGGCAGCATGGCGGCATCCGCCACAACCATCAGTCCCTGCTTCGCGCCACGCGGCAGCTGCAGCAGGTTGTCAAGACTACGATCCAGTATCGCCATCTCGTGGCCTCCCTCTGATCATCCATCGGATCGCGGCCCGAACACCGGCTCCTTGATGCCGCTGTTCACCGCAAGCGAGAAGGGAGGCTACCAGCGCACTCACGGACCATCTGGGGGGAGAATCACGCTGTCCGGGATCCGACTGAGGGCAGCGTCACGCTATGGAGACAACCCCGGGAAACGGGCCGGCACAGCGCCGGTTTCGAACCGCCACACCGCGGGAGACGGACGTTTCAGGCAGGTGCCCCGCGACTGAAAAAGGGAGAACGATGTCCCGACACGCACCCACACGGGCTCGAGACCGCTTTCTCAAGCAGCACCGACGACAAGGATACGAGGAAGAAATGGTGGGCCGTGTAGGAATCGAACCTACAACCAATGGATTAAGAGTCCACTGCTCTACCAATTGAGCTAACGGCCCCCGGAACAAAAGGGGATGGGGTGACCGATGGGACTCGAACCCACGACAACCGGAGTCACAATCCGGGACTCTACCAACTGAGCTACGGTCACCACCGTGTCACTGTACAGCTACTTGCGCGAGGGGCGGCCCTGGCGCGCCCGGCAGGACTCGAACCTGCAACCGTCGGCTTAGAAGGCCGATGCTCTATCCGGTTGAGCTACGAGCGCGTTACCGCCGAGCATTGGGGCCATGGCGCCTGATTCGAACCTGCCTGCAAGCCTTGGCCGGGAGCCATGGTCGGGGTAGAGGGATTCGAACCCCCGACATCCTGCTCCCAAAGCAGGCGCGCTACCAGACTGCGCTATACCCCGTCGAGCCGTCCCCGCAAAAAGGGCCTACACAGCGAGCGCAGGATGTTAGCCTTGGAAGAGGGATCCGGTCAAGGAAAAACGCGAAATTTCGGCCGCGCTCGCACCCGGCTACCGCCTGTCGTGGTAACGTCGACTCTACAACGTTCGCAAGGCTGCGACGCAGGGAGAAACGGATGCTCGACTGGGTAGCCAGTATGGCCATTGTGCTGGGGGCGACAGGCCTTCTGTACGCCCAGTGGACCCTCGCCCGACTGCTGCGCGAACTGCCGCAAAGCCGCGTGCGCACCGGCTGGAAGATGATGGCCTTCCTGATCCCGGTGTTCACCCTGGGCTACTTCGGCTACATCCCCCTGAACTGGGGCCTGTACCAGGGCCTTCCGGACCTGCTGGTCCCGGCGATCTTCCTGCTGGGCGGCTGTTTCGTCTGCACCGTGGTCGGCCTGACCCACAGCTCGGTGGAAAAGATCCGCCGCGTCACGCGGCTGGAGCATGAATCCATCACCGACCCGCTGACCGGTCTGTTCAACCGGCGGCACATGGATCGCCGGCTGGAAGAGGAGGTCTCCCGCGCGCGGCGCTACGGCCAGCCTCTCTCCCTGGTGATGCTGGACATCGACCAGTTCAAGCCGATCAACGACCGCCTCGGTCACCTGATCGGCGACTACATCCTGACCACCCTCGCCGAACGCATGCGACTGGTACTGCGGCGCTCCGACCTGGCCGCGCGTTTCGGCGGGGAGGAATTCGTCGTGATCGCCCCGCATACCGACCTCGAGGCGGCCATGGCCCTGGGTGACAAGCTGCGCAACGCAATCGCCGGTACCCCGATCACCCTGACTGGGCACCAGGCGGCCCCGCCCTGCGCCCCGGACGAACTGACCGTCACCGTCAGTGTCGGTATCGCCACACTGGACGCGCACCCACAGTCATCCGACACCGGCGAAACCCTGATTGGCCGCGCCGACGACGCGCTCTATCGCGCCAAGCAGGACGGCCGCAACCGTTGCGAGGCCAGCCCCGCCACAACCAGCCTCTCCGCGGCGCTGTAACGGATTCTTCCTGCGTCCGCCGACAACACGGATTCCCGCCCGCGTCGGCTTGAGCGCCCGCCCCCGCCATGGGAAGATCGCGGGCATTCCTTCCAAGGCGAGACCCCATGACGGCCCAGCTCATCGACGGACGCGCGATCGGACAAAGTCACCGCGCACGGATCGCGACCGAGATCGAATCCATGACCGCCCGCGACCTGCGTCCGCCGGGTCTCGCCGTGGTCCTGGTCGGGACCAACCCGGCCTCCGAGGTGTACGTGCGCAACAAGCGCAAGGCCTGCGAACAGGTCGGCGTGGTCTCGCACTCCTACGACCTGCCGGCCGGCACCCCGCAGACCGACCTGCTGGCGCTGATCGACCAGCTCAACGCCGACCGCACCATCGACGGCATCCTCGTCCAGCTGCCCCTGCCCGACCACATCGACCCGGAAACGGTGATCGAGCGCATCTCTCCGGCCAAGGACGTGGACGGCTTCCACCCCTACAACGTCGGCCGCCTGGTGGCGCGCGTGCCGCGCCTGCGCCCGTGTACGCCCTGGGGCGTCATCCAGTTGCTGCGCCACATCGAGGAGCCGTTCAAGGGCCGCACCGCCTGCGTGATCGGCGCCTCCAACATCGTCGGGCGCCCGATGGCCCTGGAGCTGCTGCTGGCCGGCGCCACCCCGACCATCTGCCACCGCTTCACGCCGGACACCGCCGCCATCGCCCGCCAGTCCGACATCGTCGTCGCGGCCGTGGGCAAACCCGGCCTGGTCAAGGGCGACTGGATCAAGCCGGGGGCCACGGTCATCGATATCGGCATCAACCGCCGCGACGACGGGACGCTGACCGGGGACGTGGAATTCGATGCCGCCGCCGAGAAGGCCGCCTGGATCACGCCCGTGCCGGGCGGCGTCGGCCCGATGACCGTCGCGATGCTGCTGGACAACACCCTGCGCGCCCGCGCCTTCGGGACCCACGAAGCGGGCTGAGGACGCGCCCGGGCCCGCCCGGGACCCCGCTCAACCGGCCGCGGCAATCTCCTGCGCGGCCCGCAGCCGCGCCCGCACCCGCTCGCGCCCCAGATACTCCCAGATCCGCGGCAGCTCCGGGCCAAAGGTCTGCCCGGAGAGGGCTGCGCGCAGCGGCATGAACAGCTTGCGGCCCTTGGCACCCGTCGCGGCCCCCACGGCCTTGGCCAGCGCCGGGAAGTCCTCGGCCTCATCCAGCGCCGCCAGCGCGGCGCCATAGAACGCCGCCCCGGCCCCCGCCAGCTCCTCGCGGGCGCTGTCGCTGTACGGCATCGGGTCGTCCGCGAACGCCGCCACCCACACCGGGGCCTCGGCCGCCCGGCTGATGTTGTCCCGCAGCAGGCGCGCCAGGGCCGGTCGCTCTTCGGCGGCGACCCCCTCGAGCACACCGGCCGCTTCCAGATAGGCCTGCAGTGACTCGTCCGACAGCCCGCGCAGGGCCTCCGACTGCCAGTGTTCCAGCTGCTGCGGGTCGTGCCGGGCCGCGCTGTGCCCGATCCGCTCGCGGCTGAAGCCGGCCGCCAGCGCCTCGGCCGAGAGCAACTCGTCCGACTCGAAGCGATGCCCGAGCCGCGCCAGGTGGTTCAGGATCGCCAGCGGCAGATAGCCATCGGCGCGCAGCTCCTCGACGCTGGCGGAGCCGTTGCGCTTGGACAACGGCGCCCCGTCCTGCCCCATCACCAGCGGCAGGTGGTGATAGGCCGGCGCCACCAGCCCCAGCGCCTCCAGCAGCAGCATCTGGCGCGGGGTGTTGGCGATATGGTCCTCGCCGCGCACCACGTCGGTCACGCCCATCAGGGCATCGTCGATCGCATTGGAGAAGAAGAAGGCGGGCGTGCCGTCGGAGCGCCGGATCACGAAGTCGCCGATCTCGTCGGTCCGAAAGCTCACCGGCCCGCGTACCCCGTCCTCGAAACGGACCGTCCGGCCCAGCGGCACGCGAAAGCGCAGGGTCGGCTTCTGCCCCTCGGCCGCGCGCCGCTCGGCCTCCTCCGCGCTCAGGTGGGCGCAGGTCCCGGGATAGCGCGGCGGCTTGCCCTGGGCGCGCATGCGCTTGCGCCCGCGGTCCAGCTCGGCGGCCGAGCAGAAGCACGGATAGGCCAGCCCCTGATCGATCAACTGCCGGTAATAACCCGCGTAGAGTTCGCCGCGCTCGGATTGCGCGTAGGGACCGGCGTCACCCCCTGCGCCGAAGCCCTCGTCCCAGTCCAGGCCCAGCCAGCGGAGATCACGCTGCAGGGCCTCGACAAACTCCGGCCGCGAGCGCTCGGCATCGGTGTCCTCGATCCGCAGCAGGAAACGGCCGCCGCGCGACCGCGCCAGCAGCGCGCTGAACAGCGCGGTGCGGACGTTGCCCAGATGCAGCAGGCCGGTGGGACTGGGGGCGAAACGGGTTCGGGTCATGGTGTTCGTCATCGCGCGCATGGTAGCGGAGCGCCCGCGGCCTCACCAGCGCCGCGTCCACACATCCAACCGGCGTGCTGGCAGGCCCCGCCGGTGGCGGGTACCATGCCCCCCTCGAGTTCCCCGGAGGTCAGAACCATGCAGCGCATCCGCACCCGGCTTGCCATTGTGCTGGCCACCGCCCTTCTTGCCCTACTGCTTTCAGGAGCCCCCATGGCCGATACCAATCCGCAGGTCGCGATCGAAACCAACCATGGCCGCATCGTGCTGGAACTCAACGCCGAAGCCGCCCCGGAGACGGTCGCCAACTTCATGTCCTACGTGGATGACGGCTTCTACGACGGTACGATCTTTCACCGCGTGATCCCGGGATTCATGGTCCAGGGCGGCGGCTTCGACAAGAACATGAGCCAGAAGTCCGCTGGCGAGCCGATCCGCAACGAGGCGGACAACGGCCTGAAGAACGAGGTGGGCGCGATCTCCATGGCCCGTACCCAGGATCCGCACTCGGCCACCGCGCAGTTCTTCATCAACGTGAACGACAACGACTTCCTCAACCACACGGCCCCGAATGCGCAGGGCTGGGGTTATGCGGTCTTCGGCAAGGTGACCGAGGGCATGGACGTCGTGCGTCAGATCGAGTCCGTGCCCACCGGGCGTTCCGGCATGCACCAGGATGTGCCGCAGGAGCCGGTCGTGATGGAAAGCGTGAAACGCGTCGAGGACTGAGCCACCCCGTGGCTTCGAGCGCGCCGGCCCTGGTCATCTCCGACCTGCACCTGGATCGCGAGCCCGGCCCCCTGCTGGAGGCCGTACTTGCCTTCCTGAAGGGGCCGGCGCGCAGCGCCTCGGCGCTGTACATCCTCGGCGACCTGTTCGAATACTGGGTCGGCGATGACGCCGGCTTCCCGGCGGCCGAACAGCTCGCCGAGGCCCTGCAGACACTCGAGATCCCGGTCGCCTTCATCCACGGCAACCGGGATTTTCTCGTGGGCCCGGACTACGCCAAACGGGCGGGGATTCAGCTGGCGCCCGAGCCATTGCATGCGGCCCTGCCCTGCGGGCCCGCCGTGCTGCTGCATGGCGATTCCCTGTGCACCGACGACACCGAGCACATGGCCTTTCGCCAGCAGGTGCGCGGCGGCGAATGGCAGCGGGCCTTTCTGGCCCATCCGCTGGAGGAACGCATCCGCCAGGCCGAGGCCATGCGCGCCACCAGCCGCGACAACAGCCGGATGAAGGCCGACGCCATCATGGACGTGAATGCGAACGCCGTGGCCGATACCTTCCGCGACGCCGATGTCCCGCTGATGATTCATGGCCATACCCACCGCCCCGCGATCCACGACCTGGCGGTCGATGGTCAGCCGCGCCAGCGCTGCGTGCTCCCGGCCTGGGACGAGCACCCCGGCTACCTGGAGGTCGCGGCGACCGGCCCCGTCCTGCGCGAACTGGACGGCTCGCCCTACCCGGCGCACCTGCTGCACGCCTGAACCGCACTCTTCGCGCCGTTGCGCGGCTGGGCATGGTTCGTCGTCGGTGTTTACGGCGGCTTCGTTCGGCCGCCTGCTTTGTAGTGGCTGGTCCTGGCTCGGCCTCGGGTGTTTACGGTGCCTTCGGTCCGCATACTGCCTGGCGCTGACTCGCCAGCGCGCCCCGAGGCACTTTCTTGCTTGCCCAAGAAAGTGAACCGCCCCGGGTTTCCCGGAGACCCGTTGGTTTGGGTCACGCTGCACGAACGGACCCCTGAAGTGGTTGATGGTACTGCGCTTCGATCGTTGCCGGCGGTCGATACCCGTTGGATTCCAACAGGCGTCGCCGGTTGAACCAGTCGACCCACTGGAGCGTAGCCCACTCGACGTCGCGTAGATCGTTAAGACGTCCCCAGTAGGCCCGGACCTCGGTCTTGTACAGCCCGTT
>NZ_KB898112.1:0-21142 GCF_000377425.1 Thioalkalivibrio sp. ALE28
CAGGGCACGCCGCGTCCCATCCATCACAGCGATCGCGGCGTGCAGTACGTATCGGTGCGTTACACCGACCGCCTCGGAGAAGCCGGGCTCCAGCCCTCGGTGGGCCGGGTCGGTGACTCCTACGACAACGCCCTGGCGGAGACCATCAACGGGCTGTACAAGACCGAGGTCCGGGCCTACTGGGGACGTCTTAACGATCGACGCGACGTCGAGTGGGCTACGCTCCAGTGGGTCGACTGGTTCAACCGGCGACGCCTGTTGGAATCCAACGGGTATCGACCGCCGGCAATCATCGAAGCGCAGTACCATCAACCACTTCAGGGGTCCGTTCGTGCAGCGTGACCCAAACCAACGGGTCTCCGGGAAACCCGGGGCGGTTCACAGCGCCGGGCAGTATGCGGACAGAAGCCACCGTAAACACCCGATGCTGAACCAGGCCTAGCCACAACAGGGCAGGCGGCCGAGCGAAGGCACCAGAAGGCCGGAGCAGCTCCGCCGCCGGACGACGGAATCAGGCGTTGGCGCGCCAGCGGCAGGTGCCGCCGGCTGCCTCGTCGAGGGTCTGCAGGAGCGCCTCGTGCGCCGCCTGCTCCTCCGGCGTCGGCTCGATCACCGGAAGCGGCTTGCCCGAACGCCGCGCCTGGACGGGCCCGGCCGCGGCGTCGCCGTCACCCCCGGCATCCAGCGTCAGCGCCACCTGCCCCCCGGTCATCGCCAGGTAGACATCCGCCAGCAACTCGGCATCGAGCAGCGCCCCGTGCAGCGTACGCCCGGAACCGTCCACCTCGTAGCGCTTGCACAGCGCATCCAGCGAGTTGCGCGCCCCGGGGTGCATGCGCCGCGCCATCACCAGCGAATCCAGCACGGTGCAGACCTCGGCCACCTCGGTCGCCGGCGCCGCATCACCCAGCAGACGCAGTTCATGGTTGATGAAGCCGACATCGAACGGCGCGTTGTGGATGATCAGTTCCGCACCACGGATGAAATCGACGAACGCACCGGCCACGTCTGCAAAGCGTGGCTTGTCGGCGAGGAATTCGTTGGTGATCCCGTGGACCTCGACAGCGCCGGCGTCGATCTCGCGGTCCGGCTGCAGGTACTCGTGGAGCTTGCGCCCGGTCGGACGGCGGTTGTCCAGCTCCAGACAACCGATCTCGATGATGCGGTGGCCGTCGGCAGGCTCCAGGCCGGTGGTCTCGGTATCCAGCACGATCTGGCGCATCGCGTTACCCCTCAGTTCTCGATCGGTTCACCGGCCAGCAGGGCGTCGATGCCCGCATTGGCCAGTTCATCGGCACGTTCGTTCTCCGGATGGCCGCTGTGGCCGCGCACCCAGTACCACTCGATATCGTGACGCTGGGCCTGCGCGTCCAGCGCCTCCCACAGGTCGCGGTTCTTGACCGGGGATCCGCTGGCGGACTTCCAGTTGCGCCGTTTCCAGCCGGGCAGCCACTCGGTCACGCCCTGCTTCACATACTTGGAATCCGTGACCAATTCCACCTTGCAGGAGCGTTTCAGGGCCTCCAGCGCGCGGATGGCGGCGGTCAGTTCCATGCGGTTGTTGGTGGTCTCCGCCTCGGCGCCGTAGAGCTCGCGCTCGCGCCCGCCGAAGCGCAGGATCGCGCCCCAGCCGCCGGGACCGGGATTGCCGCGGCAAGCCCCGTCGGTATAGATGTACACGCGTTCGTCAGCCATGCGTTCGGCGGGCTCCGGAATGATCGGTGCGCGAGGATACCAGCCCCGGCCGCATCGCGGGGTTGGGCATCGCAAAGCGGAACCGCTGTGCCGGGCGCAGCGGCATATCCACGCGTTTGTGGGCGACGGTCAGGATCATGCTGGCCAGCGGTGGCAGGCCGCGCAGGGTCCAGGCGTCCATGGTCGCCAGGCGCTTTTGCCAGGCGGCGGGCAGCCCCGGCGGGAGCAGGCTCAGGCTCCACTGGTCAAGGACCTCCAGATCCGCCGCCTCCAGCAGCTCGCGATACTGGCGCCGGCGCAGTCCCTCGGGCACCGGTGAGGCGCGCACGCCGTTGCGCCCAACGTGCTGCAGGCGGTTGCCCTCCAGCAGAAACACGCGCCCCTCGGGTTCCAGCACGCGGGCCGCCTCGGCCACCACCGCCTCCGGATGGTCGCTCTGCGCGCAGGGATGGGCCAGCACGATGCGCCGGGCGCAGTCGGACTCCAGCGGCCAGGCCTCCGGGTCCATGCGCAACACCGGATGCGTCGAGGCAATGCGGACCAGCGGCGCCTGCAGGGCGTCGCTGTCTTCCAGGATCGGCACCGGGGCCAGCTCCACGGCCAGGTCGCCGGGGCCCGGGTCACCGTAGCGACGAATGCGTTCCAGAAAGCGCTCGCGGACCCTGCGCCCCTGGGGCTGGGCGTACCAGTGCGCCAACCAGTTCAGGAACGGGTCTTGGTGATCCCCCATCTCTGGTTTATCCTCCAGCGCCATGAAACTACGCCTCCACTCGCGGCTGACCACCGCCATGACCCTGGGCCTGACGGCACTCTTCGCCTCTGCCTGTAGCCTACACGACTCCGAGCGCACGCTGGATACCTCGGCGGCGGATCAGCCCATCGTGGAACCGCGCACCACCGAGGATGTGCAGGCCGCGATGGAACGCCAGAGCCGCGACGCCGCACAGCGCGCCGCCGAGACGGATGACCTGTGGGAGCGCGCGCGCCTGGGCTTCGGCTTCAACGATGCGCTGGACCACGAACGCGTGGAGCGCTACATCCAGCACTACCGCGACCACCCGCGGATCATCGAACACAGCACTCGGCGGGCGGAGCCCTTCGCCTACTTCATCCTGTCGGAGATCGAGGCGCGCGACATGCCTGCCGAGCTCCTGCTGTTACCGATCGTCGAGAGCGGCTTCGTCGCCCAGGCGACCTCGCGCAGCCGCGCGGCCGGGATCTGGCAGTTCATGCCGGCCACCGGCGACTACTTCGATCTCGCGCGCGACCACTGGTACGACGGGCGCCGCGATGTCTACAAGTCCACGCTGGCCGCGCTGGACTACCTCCAGGCCCTGCACCGCCGGTTCGACGACTGGTACCTGGCGCTGGCCGCCTACAACTACGGCCAGGGCAACATCCAGCGCGCGATCGACCGCAACGCCGCACGCGGCGAGCCCACCGACTACTGGAGCCTGGACCTGCCCGCCGAGCCCACCGCGTACATCCCGCGGCTGCTGGCCCTGCGCCACCTGTTCCTGGACCCGGACAGCCACGACATCGCCATCACGCCCATTGCCAACGAGCCGGCCCTGGAGATGATCGAACCCGGCCGCCAGGCGGACTTCTCGCTGATCGCGGAACTCGCCGATCTGGACACCGAGACCCTGAAGCAGCTCAACCCGGGCTATCACCGGCACGCCACCCATCCCGGCGGCGCGCAGCACCTGTTCGTCCCGCGCGAGGCCCTTCCGGTCCTCGAGACCGCGCTGGAGACACGCGATGACGAACCTCTGATCCGGTTCCGGGAGTACACCGTGCGCATGGGCGACAACCTGGGCCGGATTGCCGAACGCACCGGCACCCGGGTGGCGGTGCTGCGCGACATGAACAACCTGAACGGCGACCTGATCCGCGCCGGGCAGACGCTGCGCCTGCCAGCCAGCGCCTCCGGCGAGGACACCCCGGTACAAGTCGCCGGCGACAACGGCCAGCCCGCCGAGGATTACGAGGTCCAGCCGGGTGACAGCCTGTGGCATATCAGCCAGCGCACCGGCATGTCCATCGGGGCGCTGCGCGCCGCCAACGGTCTGGAGCCAGACGCGATCCTGCGCCCGGGCGACACGCTGAAGGTCGTGCGCGCCGATCCCGAGCGTGGCCCCGATGGCCGGCGCGTCGAGTACGAGGTCCGCCCCGGCGACTCCCTGTCGACCATCGCCCGTCGCCACCAGGTCAGCATCGGGGATCTGCGCCGCTGGAACGGGCTGAACGGCGACGGCATCCGCGCCGGCGAGACCCTGACCCTGTACCTGGCCAGCGCCGACCGGGAGACCCTGGCCCAGGGCGACGCCTGAAACAAGGCGCCCCACGAAAAAGCCCCGGGCAGGACCCGGGGCTTTTTCGTGGGGAAGCGGGCGGCGCCTGCCGCCCGCGCGACACCGGAGATCAGGCGGCCCGGCGATCGCCCTCGCCGCTGGCATCCACTCGGTCCCAGGCCTGCATGCCACCCACCACGTTGTACACCAGGTGGTAACCCAGGCGCTGGAGGATGGATCCCGCCACGGTGGAGCGGTAGCCACTGCCGCAGACCACCGCCACCGGCTCGGCCTTGTCGATCCCGGGGATGCCGATGCGGGTATCGGCCACCGGCTGATTGACCGCGGCCTCTGCATGGCCGGCCTCGAACTCGGAGACGGCCCGAACATCGACCAGGCGCAGGCGCCCGTCGGCGATCGCGGTCCGCGCCGCCGGGGCATCCAGCTGGGCAAGCGTGGCCAGGGGCAGCCCGGCACTGGCGTATGCCGCCATGCCGCCGCGGACAAAGCCCTCGATATAGTCACGGCCGGTGCGTACCAGCTGGCGCACGGCCTGCTCGATCACCGCGGGATCCCCGTTCCGGTCCACCAGCACGATCGGGGTATCGTCCGGCGTGACCCAGCCGGCCCAGTTGGCGAAACCACCGTCGATGCCGATGCCCAGGGCCCCGGGGATATGACCGCCGCCAAAGGCCAGCGGATCGCGCAGGTCGATCACCGTCACCTCGCCGGCGGCGGCACGGCTCGAAACCGCGTCCGGGTCCAGGGCCGTCATGCCAGGCAGCGGGATCACCGCCTTCGGCCCCTCGGAGTTGATCCGCTTGTTGCGCGGATAGAAATCGGGGATCGGCGGCAGCCCGTTCAACAGCTGGTGCACAAAGGCGTCCTCGTCCAGCGACGGGTCCAGGTACGGGTTGGTCCGACGCTCGTAGCCGAGCGTGGAGACCGGCCGACCGGCCATCCCGGCGCCACAGGCCGAGCCCGCACCGTGGCCCGGATGCACCTCGACCCCGTCAGGCAGATCCGCCAGCTTCTCGCGCACGCTGTGGAACATCTGCCGCGCCAGCGCCTGCTTGGCCTCCTCGCCGAGCAGGTCCGGCCGACCCAGGGAGCCTACGAACAGGAAGTCGCCGGTGATGATGGCGATCGGATCCTTACTGGAGCGGGCCCCGTCATAGACCACGAACATCAGGTGTTCCGGGGTGTGCCCCGGTACATGGCGGGTCTCGATGCGCACATTGCCGAGCTGGATCGCATCCCCCTCGACCAGGTCCTCGTGCGGGAACTGCACCTGGAAATACTCACCCGCATCGTGCCCGGACAGCAGCAGACGGGCGCCGGTCTTGTCCGCGAGTTCGCGGGCGCCGGAGGCGAAATCGGCGTGGATGTGGGTATCCATCACGCGGGTGATGCGATAGCCGTTGCGTTCGGCATAATCCAGGTACACGTCGACGTCGCGCTGCGGATCGATCACGGCGATCTCGCCGCTGCCCTGGCAGCCGACCACGAAGGAATGCTGGGACAGACCGGGATCGACAAAGCGTTCAAATATCATGCGGAACTCCTCGCGTTGGCTTTTGCATGAATGTCCGACTATTTTGGTCAGGTATTAGCGCAAAAGTTCCTGGCCACGCGACCCCGCACACCGGGAGCGCCCTCGATCCGCCGGCTATATCCACCACGAAGCTCACGAAGGCACGAAGGAGGTCAAGGTCAAAAGCGTATTAACCACAGAGGACACGGAGTTCACGGAGAAAATCGAAAGATCTTCAGCCGATTAGATGGGAGCCGGTGTGTTCAACCCCGCTCGGGTGAGCGGCGAAGCCCCTGAGTCATGCTTGACCAGAATGGCCCCTTCTCTGTGTCCTCCGTGCCCTCCGTGGTGCAATCGCCCTTGACCTTCTTCGTGCCTTCGTGAGCTTCGTGGTGACTCTTGCTGATCGACAGAAGAGGAAGCGCTTGGCGATGGCGATCGGTGCCGAGGGCCGCGACTGGGTTACGCGGGGGTATCGGATTCCCGAGGTTCCAGGCGGGTCGCCTCCGGGTCCAGGCCCGCGGCGCGGAAGAGCTGTTCGAAGCGGCGTTGCGGCAGGTGCAGGCGGAGCTGGATCGATCCGTCCGGCGTGGTCTGTTCGGCCTCCACGGCCTTTTCCTCGTAGAGCTGGGCACGCAGCCGACCGGCCGCGGCCGGCAACTCGAACCAGCCCTGGGTCATGGACTCGGTGAAGGTCTCGGCCAGGCGCTGTTCCAGGCGCGCCACGCCCTCGCCGGTACGGGCCGACAGCCAGAAGGCGTCATCCGCCAGGCCGAAGCGCTCGTCCGGATCCTCGGCCGGGTTCTCCAGCTGGTCGATCTTGTTGTAGACCCGCCAGCAGGGCACGTCCTCGGCACCGATCTCCGCGAGGACCTCCTCGACCTGGCGGATGCGCGCATCGCGCTCCGGGTCGGCGGCGTCGATCACGTGCAGCAGCAGGGCCGCCTCGCGGGTCTCGGTCAGGGTCGCCTTGAAGGCAGCGACCAGCTCGTGCGGCAGGTCGCGCACGAAGCCCACGGTGTCGGCCAGGATCAGTGACTGGTGCGGCGCCAGGTCCAGGCGCCGCAGGGTCGGGTCCAGGGTCGCGAACAGCTGGTCCGCCTGATAGACGTCGGAATGCGTCAGGCGATTGAACAGGGTGGACTTGCCGGCGTTGGTGTAGCCCACCAGCGAGACCGTGGGGATCTCGTTGCGCAGGCGCGCCTGACGGCCCTGTTCGCGGGTGCGCTCCACTTTCTCCAGGCGCCGCTCGATATGCTTGATGCGCCCGGCCAGCAGACGCCGGTCAGTCTCCAGCTGGGTCTCCCCCGGGCCACGCAGGCCGATCCCGCCCTTTTGCCGCTCCAGGTGGGTCCAGCCGCGCACCAGGCGCGTGGACATGTGGCGCAGCTGCGCCAGCTCCACCTGGAGCTTGCCCTCGTGGGAACGGGCGCGCTGGGCGAAGATGTCGAGGATCAGCCCCGAGCGGTCCAGCACCCGGCACTTCAGGTGGGCCTCGAGGTTGCGTTCCTGGCTGGGCGACAGGGCGTGGTTGAAGATCACCACGTCGGCGCCGGTGGCCTCCACCGCCTCGCGGATCTCGTCGGCCTTGCCGGCCCCGACAAACAGTTTCGGGTGCGGCCGGTCGCGGGACCCCCGCACCACCGCCTGGATCTCGGCCCCGGCGGAACGCACGAGCTCGTCGAACTCCTGGACCTGGGCCTCGATATCGGGGTTGTCCCCGATGTTCAGCGCGACCAGGACGGCCGCGTTGCCAACGGCGGCCTCGCCACCGCTCTCCGGACGCTCAAACAAGCCGGGGACCCGTCCTCATCAGGACTCGGCCTCCGCGGAGGCGGCCGCCTCGCCCTCGAGATTCATGTTCACCTGCCGGGCCGGGACGATCGTGGAGATGGCGTGCTTGTACACCATCTGCGAGACCGTACTGCGCAGCAACACCACGAACTGGTCGAAGGATTCGATCTGCCCCTGAAGCTTGATCCCGTTCACCAGGTAGATGGAGACCGGGATGCGGTCCCGGCGCAGCGCATTCAGGAAGGGTTCCTGCAACATTTGCCCTTTGGCCATCGGTGCGTTCCTTGATCGTTATTATTGGTTCGCGAGCCGTGCGAACGACTCTTTGCCGGCCCGCCGGTCGGCTTACCTGAAGCGTAGCATACCGGCTGCGGGTCGCCGTTCAACGCCCGGTCCGGCGTTATCCGGACGTCACCGCCGTCGCCGGCGCAGTACGAGCCGCGTCGATCGCCTCCAGGGCCTGCGACAGATCCGCGTGCTCCGCGTTCAGCCGCGCATGCAGCGGAAAGCGCCGCAAGCCAGTGAGCTGGCGCTTGGCCAGTTGCCGGGTCGCGGCGATGGCGCGTTCGCGAAAGGTCGCAAAGTCGTACTCCCCCGCCAGCCACTGCCAGCCCTGGCGATAGCCCACGGCCCGCTGCGACGGGTGCTCTGCGGTCAGTCCGGGCCGCCGGGTCAGGGCCATCAGCTCGTCGACGAATCCCGCCTGCAGCATCGCGTCGAAGCGCTGGGCGATCCGCGCCCGCAGGCGCTCCCGGTCCTCCGGCCACAGCGCCAGCGAAACCCAGCCGGACGGGACCTGCGCCGCCGCCCCCTGCTGGAAGCTCGACAGCGCACACCCGGTCGCCGCGTAGACCTCCAGCGCGCGCAGGATGCGTTGCGGATCGTTCGGGTGGATGCGCGCGGCGGCGGCCGGGTCCACGACCTTCAGCTCGGCGTGCAGGGCCGCGGCACCCTCGTGTTCCAGACGCGCTCGCACCGAGGTGCGCACCATCTCCGGCACCGGCGGGATCGCATCGAAGCCGTCCAGCAACGCGCGCAGGTAGAGCAGCGTCCCGCCCGCCAGCAGGGCGATCCGGCCGCGCGCATGGATCGCATCGATCGCGGCGCGGGCATCGCGGGCGAAATCGGAGGCGTTGTAGGTGTCCTCCGGGTCGCGGATATCCAGCAAGTGGTGCGGAGCCCGGGTCCGCTCGGCCGCATCGGGCTTCGCCGTGCCGATATCCATGCCGCGGTAGACCAGCGCGGAATCCACGCTGACGATCTCCGCGTCCAGGGCCTCGGCCAGCGCCAGCGACAGCGCGGTCTTGCCGCTCGCGGTGGGGCCGGCCAGCAGCACGACTGGCGGCCGCCCCCCCTCCAGTCCGGCCATCAGCGCCCTCTCAGGAACAGCCGGTCCAGTGCCGGATGATCCAGTTCCACCCAGGTCGGGCGACCGTGATTGCACTGGCCGGAACGCTCGGTGGCCTCCATGTCGCGCAGCAGCTGGTTCATCTCGGGCAGGGTCAGGCGCCGTCCCGAGCGCACGGAACCGTGGCAGGCAATGGTGCCCAGCACCGCGTTCATCGCGCCCTCGGCCCGATGGCTGTAGCCCACCGCGGCCAGGTCGGCCAGCACGTCGCGCACCAGCTGGGCCGTATCCTGCCCGCGCAGCAGGGCCGGCGCCGCACGCAGGGTCAGGGCCTCCGGGCCGGCCCGATCCAGCTCGAAGCCGAGCCCGGCCAGGAGGTCGGCGCGTTCCTCGGCCAGTTCCGCCTCGGCCGGGGTGACCTCCAGGGTCTCCGGTACCAGCAGCGGCTGCGAGGTCACTCGCGCCCCCTCCCACTCGCGCTTGAGGCGCTCGTAGGTGATGCGCTCGTGGGCCGCGTGCATGTCCACCACGATCAGGCCACGGGCGTTCTCGGCCAGGATGAAGGTCTCGGCCACCTGGCCCAGTGCGAACCCGAGCGGCGGCATGGAGTCGGCATCCGGGTCCGTCGCGGATGCCGTCGGCGCGGCGGCCGACGGCTGTTCGTAGGCGGCTGGTCGGGCCTCGGCCACCGCCGACGCCCCGCGGAACTCGGCCCAGGCCGCACCGAAGCCCGGATCGCGCCCGGATGGCTCCGGTCGCGGTTCGCGGGGCGGCGCGTACCCGCCATACCCGCCACCGGCGCCCGGCACGCCGAGCCCGGACAACGGGCGGTCCGTCGGTACCGGGCGGGACGCCTCCTGGCCTGCGAAGGCCGGCGCACCACGCGACTCGGGCACCGCGGCGGCATGCCCGGCATCCCCCGGGCGCAAGGCCGCCAGCGCCTTGTGCAGGCTGTGGAAGATGAAGTCGTGGACCATGCGCGATTCGCGAAAACGCACCTCCTGCTTGGTCGGGTGCGCGTTCACGTCCACCTGGGTCGGATCCAGCTCCAGATCCAGCACGAACATGGGATGGCGCCCATGGTAGAGCACGTCCTGGTAGGCCTTGCGCACGGCCGCGGCCAGCACGCGATCACGGATCGCACGGCCGTTGACGAAGAAGAACTGCTGGTCGGGCTGGGCCCGTGACTGGGTCGGCGAGCCGAGCCAGCCGGACAGCGCCAGGCCGGCGCGCTGCTCGTCCACCGGCGTCGCGTGCTCCAGGAAGGCATCGCCCAGCAGGGCGCGCACCCGTTCGGCGGGCTCTTCGGTGGCCGGGAGATCCAGGGTCACGCGATCATTGTGGCGCAAGGTGAAGGCCACCTCGGGGCAGGCGACGGCCTGGGTGCGAATCACGTTCTCGCAGTGGTTGTATTCGGTGCGTTCGGTGCGCACGAATTTGCGCCGCGCCGGGACGTTGAAGAACAGGTCGCGTACCTCTACCGTCGTGCCCACCGGGTGCGCCGCCGGTGCGGCCTCGCGAAAGACGTCGGAGCCGTCCCCGGTCAGGCGCCAGCCATTGCGCTCGCCGTCGACCATGGAGGTCAGCGATAGCCTGGACACGGAGGCAATGGACGGCAGGGCCTCGCCGCGG
Organism: Thioalkalivibrio sp. ALE28; assembly: GCF_000377425.1. Taxonomy (NCBI): domain Bacteria; kingdom Pseudomonadati; phylum Pseudomonadota; class Gammaproteobacteria; order Chromatiales; family Ectothiorhodospiraceae; genus Thioalkalivibrio; species Thioalkalivibrio sp. ALE28. Next base: position 10,298 of record NZ_KB898112.1, read on the forward strand.
AACCCCAGGGTGTGCAGGGCCTCGAGGTCGTCCATGCAGGCGATCTTGCTGGTGGCGTGGCGCGACAGGGCCAGCGGCATCTCGTCGCGATAGACCCCGCTGCCGTTGTCGCTGATCTGGATCAGCCGGACACCACCCTGCTCCAGGCGCACGTCCACCCGCGTCGCGCCGGCGTCCAGGGCGTTCTCGAGCAGTTCCTTGACGACCGAGGCCGGGCGCTCGATCACCTCGCCGGCCGCGATCTGGTTGATCAGTTGTTCGGAGAGCTTTGCGATCGCCACGGGCGACACCTGGGGACACGAAACCGGGTGCCTAGCCTAACCGGGGCGGCGCCGGAGTGCCTAGCCGACGACCAGCCGCTACCCGCAAGACGTGACAGGTTGCCCGGGGAAGGGGCTTACGAATCGCGCGGGATCTGCAGGATCTGCCCGGCGTAGATGCGGTCGTCGCGCACATTGTTGGCGGAGCGCAGGTCCGCCAGCGACAGGCTGTAGCGATCGGCGATCCCGGAGAGGGTCTCGCCGGGGCGGATGATGTGCTGGTCCGGCTGGCCGTCGGCGATCAGGGTACCGGGACGGGCATGGGTGGAGAAATACGAACGCAGGCCGGTCAGCAGGGCATCCGCCAGCGAATTCTGGAAGCTGGCGCTGCGCAGCTTGCGCTCTTCGGAGGGGTTGGAGATGAATGCCGCCTCGACCAGGATCGACGGCACGTCCGGCGAACGCAGCACGGCAAAGTTGGCGCGTTCCACTTCCGGCTTGCGCACCTTGCCCACGCGGTGGAGCTCGGAAATCATGCGTTCCGCCAGGGTGTTGCTGGCCTCCAGGCTGCCGCTCTGGGCCAGATCCAGCAGGACATTGGCCAGGGAATCGTCCTTGCCGTTGATCGGCACCCCGCCCAGGCTCAAGTCCGCCTGGTTCTCGCGCTGGGCGAGGAAGCGCGCGGCCTCGCTGGAGGCCCCGCGCTCGGACAGCATGTACACCGAGGAACCCTGCACGCTGCGATTGGCAATGGCATCGGCGTGGATGGAGACGAAGACGTCCGCGTCCGCCTTGCGCGCCCGCTCGATGCGTTCGCGCAGGGGCAGGAAGTAGTCACCGCTGCGGATCATCACCGCCTGCATGCCGCGCTCGTTGTCCACGCGCTCGGCCAGGCGCTTGGAGATCTGCAGCACCACATCCTTCTCGCGGGTGCCGGCCGGGCCGATCGCGCCCGGGTCGTGCCCGCCATGGCCGGCGTCGATCGCCACCACGACATCGCGCAGGTTCTCCTGTGAGCGCCCGCGGCGGGAGGACCCGTTGTTCTCGGCCGCACGCGGGGCCGCGGGGGCATCCCCGGCCGTCAGGTCCAGCACCAGGCGGTGCGGGGCCCCCTGCGCCGGCATCAGCACGAAGCTGCGCGGCTCCACCGGCTTGCGCAGGTCGAAGACCACGCGCAGGTCGGAGCCGTTGCGCGCGGCATGGCGTACCGCCTTGATCGCCGAGCGCGGGTTGTCGCTGACCGCCAGATCCTCCACCGCCCGCGCGTTTTCGAGGTCCACCACCAGGCGGTCGGGGGACTGCAGGCGGAACATGGAGTACTCGGCCTCGCCATCCATGTCGAACACCAGGCGCGTGGTGTCGCCATCCACCGACATGCGGACCCGCTGCACGCCGGTACGGGCCAGGGCGGGCAACGGCATCCCGACCAGCCCCAGGGCAGTCATGGCGCGCAGCAGCTGGCGGCGGCGCAGATCCGGCAATGTTGGTTGGCCCACAGCGATTCCCTTTGTAATCAGGGGTTCTGACTACATTGTGGACGCTTTTTCTGGAAAAGCAATAGCGATTTTCGTTCTTTATGAGCGAGATATCGCTCGTTTTGCGCGTGGAGGGCCAACTCTGGAGCCCGCTCCCCCTGGGTGCGATCTCTCAACAGGCGGTTTACGAGGCAACGCCCTGGTCGCGCAGGGCCTGGCGATAGGCCTCGGCGAACGGGCCCTCCAGGCGGAGTTCGCGCCCTTCCTCCCCGGCCGCGCGGTGCGCCAGACGCACGACCAGATCCGGCGCCGGCAGCCAGCCGGCACCGCGTTCCGGCCACTCGACCAGCCACAGGCCCTCGCCCCCGAAGGCCTCGCGCACGCCCAGGTATTCCAGTTCCTCGGGGTCGCCCAGGCGGTAGAGATCGAAGTGCAGGACCTCGCGATCCGCCAGCCGGTACGGCTCCACCAGGGTGTAGGTGGGGCTGCGCACGGCACCCGCATGCCCCAGCCGGTGCAGCAGTCCGCGTACCCAGGTGGTCTTGCCCGCGCCAAGATCCCCCTCGAGAAACACGATGTTCGGTTGATCCAGCGCCGCCAGGGCCGCCCCGGCCGCCTCGGTGGCCTCCAGGTGCGGCAGTACCAGCGGGTCGGATGCCGCGTTCATTGCCCACCCCCGGCAGCGGCCGGCAGGGCATCGGCCAGGTCCCCGGCCAGCATGCCGCGGGCCCCGCCCAGACGATCGCGCGCCACCCGGGCGGCGGCACAGTGCCAGGCCGCCCCGGTCTCGGCCGCGCCGCGCGCATCCGCGCCCTGCGCCCGCAGCGCCGCGATGATACCGGTCAGGACATCGCCACTGCCGGCGGTGGCCATGCCCGGATGCCCCCCGGTCACGCAGGCCAGCGGCCCGGCATCCGACGCGGCCGCCACCAGCGTGCCGGCCCCTTTCAGCAGCACCACGCCGCCCAGGCGTTCGGCCAGGGCCCGGACCTGCCCCGGCCGATCGGCCTCGATCGCCGCGCGGTCCGCCCCCTGCAGGCGGGCCGCCTCGCCCGGGTGCGGCGTCAGCACCCAGTCCGCGGCCCGACGCGGCGCCTCGGCCAGGAGATTCAGGGCATCGGCATCCACCACCCGGGGCATCTCGGCATCGGCCACGGCCAGCCACAGGCCCCGGCCCCAGGCGTCCAGCCCAAGCCCCGGACCCACGGCGACCACATCGACCCGGCGCATCAGCGCCTGCAGTTCGCCCGCATCGCGGACGCCCTGCACCATCAGTTCGGGGCGCTCCAGATTGGCCCAGGCCGCGTGTTCCGGGTGGGTGGCCAGGGTCACCCGCCCGGCGCCGGCGCGCAGCGCCGCGGTCGCGGTCAGCCGGGCCGCGCCGGAATAACCCGGCGCGCCGCCCACGACCAGCACATGCCCGCAATCCCCCTTGTGCGCCCCCGGGCGTCGGGGTGGCAGCCCCCGGGACCAGTCCGAGGGGCCGACACGGCGCGCCACCGGGGCCACGCCGTCGAAGATCGCGGGGGGCAGGTCCAGCGGCGCGACCTCCACAGCGCCGACCACGTCCACCGCGGGGCCCGTATGCAGCCCCAGCTTGTCCGCGATCATGGTGAGGGTGCGCTCGGCCCGCACCGCGCGTCCCAGCACCCGGCCGCTGTCGATGTCCACGCCCGAGGGCACATCGGCCGCCAGGATCGGGGCGCCGCTCGTGTTCAGCCGCTCGATCAGCTCGCCGTAGGCATCCGTCAGCGGGCGCTCCAGGCCGATCCCGAACAGGCAGTCCACCCAGACCTCCGCGGCCGCCGGGTCGAACGATTCCAGCGTGTGGACTTCGCCCCCGCCATCACGCCAGCGGGCGTGGGCACGGCGGCCATCGGAATCGGGGCGGGCCCGCGACGGCCCGCCATGGACCCGGATCTCCAGCCCCGCCTCGGCCGCCAGCCGGGCCAGGACGTAGCCATCGCCCCCGTTGTTGCCGGGCCCGCAGACAATGCCAACACGTCGGGCCTGCGGCCAGTGACGGCGCAGGGTGTCCAACAGGGCCCGGCCGGCCCGTTCCATCAGTTCGCCCGGCGCCACCCCCGGCTGGGCCAGCCCGGCAGCGTCCAGGGCGCGCATGCCCGCGTTGTCGAACAGTGCGCTGGTCAATGCTTGTGGGTCGGGTTCATGATTCACGCCATTACCTCCGTCGCGGAAGCCAAATCGTGCCTCAGCGCCTCGATCCACGCCAATGCACCGAACTGGCCGAACGTATCCGTACGTGGGGCGGCGAGTTGGGCTTTCAGGCCGTGCGCATCGCCCCCGCCGAGGTCCCAGCGGAGGATCGCCGGCACCTGGATGAATGGCTCGCGCAGGGTTCGCATGGCGAGATGGAGTGGATGGCCGAGCGGGCGGCCCTGCGCCACGCCCCGGATGCCCTGGTCCCGGGCGTACAGCGCATCATCAGTGTCCGCATGGACTACTTCCCGCCGGCCAGCCGACGTCCGGCCATCCAGCTGGCCGGGCAGGACCGCGCCTATATCTCCCGCTACGCCCTGGGACGCGACTATCACAAGCTGCTGCGCAAGCGCCTGACCACTCTCGCACACCGCATCGAGGCCGAGGTGGGCCCGTTTGGCTATCGCGCCTTCACCGACAGTGCCCCGATCCTCGAGAAGGCCCTGGCCGCCCGGGCCGGGCTCGGCTGGATCGGCAAGAACACCAATCTGCTCGCGCGCGAGAGCGGTTCCTGGTTCTTTCTCGGGGAGCTGTTCACCGACCTGCCGCTGCCGGTGGACGAGCCGGCGGGCGAGCACTGCGGCCAGTGCACCGCCTGCCTGGAGGTCTGTCCCACGCAGGCCTTCCGCGGCCCGTATGACCTGGACGCCCGGCGCTGCATCTCCTACCTGACCATCGAGCTGAAGGGTTCCATCCCCGAGGATCTGCGCCCGCTGATCGGCAACCGCATCTACGGCTGCGACGACTGCCAGCTGGTCTGTCCGTGGAACCGCTTTGCCGAGGTCTCGGCGGAACCCGACTTCATCGCCCGCCACGGCCTCGACAGCGCCAGCCTGGTCGAGCTGTTCGCCTGGGACGAGGCGACCTTTCTCGCCCGCACCGAGGGCATGGCGATCCGCCGCATCGGCCATCCGCAGTGGCTGCGCAATCTCGCGGTGGCCCTGGGCAACGGCCCGGCAACCCCGGAGGCGGAGGCCGCCCTCGCCGCCCGTGCGGACCACCCGTCGGAACTCGTGCGCGAACACGTGGCCTGGGCCCGGGAACAGCTGCGCGCGCGCCGCGGCGCGGTGCCCCCGTCGCCGGAGACCCTGTCCCGGCTGACCCGCGCACCCCGGTAGCCGAGTACTCCGGTAGTCCGCTCGGCGCAGGTTGCCAGCATCGGCGCGACCGGCGACACTCGGGGGCCAAACGCAGCGTCCCCCCGGGCCCCGCCCACCACGAAAGGCTCCGTTCCTCGCCATGCCCGACCACCCGGACACCACGCGCTACCAGCGGATCTTCGAACAGGCGCCCGAGGCCCATCTGGTCCTGGACCGGCGCGGCGGGATCGTCGCGGGCAACCAGGCCGCCTGCGAGCTGCTGGGCTACACCCGGGCCGAACTGACCGGCGGCGTGCACATCACCGACCTGGACCTGCAGGCCACCCAGGACGATGTGGACGCCGCCCATTCGGACCCGGACAACCGCCTTCCCGCCCACTTCGAGAGCCGCTACCGGCGGCGCGACGGCAGCGAATTCCCGGCCGAGGTCCACATCAATGCGATCCGCACCGACGGCGAGATCGAGGTCTTCACGACCTTCCGCGACATCACCCGTGAACGTCAGTCGGAACAGAACCTCCGGCGCCTCGAGACCCAGCTCGGGGCCACCGTGCGGCATGCCCCGCTGATCCTGTTCGCGCTGGACGCCGACGGCCGATTCACCCTCTCGGAGGGGGCCGGCCTGCACGCCCTGGGCCTGAGCCCCGGCGAGGTCGTCGGTCGCGACTTCCGCGAGGTCTATGCCGATCACCCCGACACCCTCGCGGCCGCCGAGCGGGCCCTGGCGGGCGAGGCCTTCCAGTTCGAGGACTCGGTCAACGGGACCCACCTGAGCGTTTCCTGGATCCCGCTGAAAGACAGCGACGGCGTACTCGGCGTCGCCTGGGACATCACCTCGCTGCGCGCCGCCGAGGCGGCTACCGGGGCCGAGCGCGACCGCCTGCTGACCACCCTGCAGTCAATCAGCGACGGCGTCATCACCACCGATACCGCCGGACGCCTGACCTACCTCAATCCCGCGGCCCAGGTCCTTCTGGGGGTCGACGCGACCGCCGCCCAGGGCCAGCGCGTGGACGAACTCCTGGATCTCGAGGACACCCGCACCGGGGCGAGCGTGCACCACCCGGTGGAACAGTGCCTGAAGCTCGGCGCGAGTACGGAGTCGCCCGAGCGCATCCTGCACCGGGCCGACGGCGCGATCCGCGTGGTGCGCATGCTGGCGTCTCCCTTGCAGCGACCGGACCGGGCCTCCCAGGGCGTCGTGATCGTGCTCCACGACCACACCGAACTGTGGCAGATGACCCAGCAGCTCAATCACCAGGCGAGCCACGACGACCTGACCGGCCTGTGCAACCGGCGCGAATTCGAGCGACGTCTGGAGGAGGCCCTGCGCACCCTCCAGGGGGACCAGACCCCGCACGTGGTGTTCTACATGGACCTCGACCAGTTCAAGATCATCAACGACACCTGCGGGCACCAAGCCGGCGACGAGCTTCTGCGCGAGCTGTCCGAACGCCTGCTGCACCTGATCCGCGAGAACGACACCCTGGCCCGCCTCGGCGGCGACGAATTCGGCCTGCTGCTGTGTCACTGTCCGCTGGAGCGCGCGGAGGCGATCGCCCAGCGAATACTGGAGACCGTCCAGGCCCTGCGCTTCCAGTGGGAGGACCGGCGCTTCGATGTCGGGGTCAGCATCGGCCTGGTCCCGGTCGGCGGCCCGGAACAGACCCTGCCCGAGATCCTCAGCCAGGCGGATTCCGCCTGCTATGCCGCCAAGGAGAATGGCCGCAACCGGATCTACGTCTGGCAGCCCACCGACCAGGCCCTGCGCCGGCGGCGCGGGGAGATGGAATGGGTTGGCCGCATCCGCGCGGCGCTGGACGAAGGGCGCTTCGAGTTGTTCGGCCAGGCGGTGCATCCGCTGGGGCCCACCGATCCGGACCTGGCCCATGTCGAGGTGCTGATGCGCCTGCGCGACGAGGAGGACCGGTTGATCCCGCCGGGCACCTTCATCCCCGCCGCCGAGCGCTATCACCTGATGCCGGACATCGACCGCCACGTAATCGACAGCGCCTTCGCGATGCTGTCGCGGCATCGCGCGGCGCACGCTGACGGCCCCCGCTGCGACCCGACCGTCGCGATCAACCTCTCGGGCCAGTCGCTGGCCCAGGAGAGCATGCTCGAGTTCGTCACGGAGCGCCTGCAGCACTACGCGATCCCGCCACAGTGCATCATCTTCGAGATCACCGAGACCGCGGCGATCAGCCACCACGAACGGGCCCAGAGCCTGATCCGCACCCTGCGCTACATGGGCTGCCGCTTCTCCCTGGACGACTTCGGCAGCGGGCTGTCGTCCTTCGGCTACCTGAAAAACCTGCCGGTGGACTTCATCAAGATCGACGGCAGCTTCGTGCGCGACATCGCCCACAACGCGGTGGACTCGGCCATGGTCACGGCCATCCACCGTGTCGGCCACGTCCTCGGCCTGCGCACCATCGCCGAATGCGTGGAGTCCGAGGCCACCATGGAACGCCTGCGCGAGATCGGTCTGGACTTCGTGCAGGGCTTCTACCTGTCGCAACCCACGCCCCTGGAGCAGCACCTGGAACCCGCGGACAACGCCAGCCACTGACCCCTTATTTCTGAGTGTTTTCCTTGGTTTTTGCCGGCGCTTTCGCGGCCGCGGCCGCGACTTGCTAGCGTATCGACAAACCAGAAACGGAAAGCCACGCACCCATGCCGTACTCGGAAGAACGCATTACCTCCACGCACCGCTGGTCGGACAAGACCTTCAGCTTCACCACCACGCGACCGGAGGGGCTGGAGTTCAAGAACGGGCAGTTCGTGACCCTGGGCCTGCGCCCCGAGGGCAAGTTGATCCCGCGTGCCTACTCGATCGTCTCCGAGCCCGAGGCCGAGGAACTGGAGTTCCTGAGCATCCATGTGCCGGATGGCGCGCTGACCAGTCGCCTGGCCGAGGCCGGCCCGGGCGACTCGATCTGGATCAACACCAAGGTCACCGGCTCGCTCACCTTCGACTACGTGCAGCCAGGCCGCACCCTGTACATGCTGGCCACCGGCACCGGTCTGGCCCCGTTCATCTCGCTGATCCGCAGCCCGGATCTGTTCGAACACTTCGAGAACGCGGTGCTGGTGCACAGTGTGCGCACGGTGGAAGAACTGGCCTACCGCCAGGAGATCGAGTCGCGCATCAGCGACCGCCTGCGCTACGTGCCCACCGTGACTCGCGAAAACCACGACTTCGCCTGCCCGATCGCGCAGCAGCCGTACGACAACAACCAGCGCGGGGCCGACATGTTCCGCTCCGGCGAACTGAGCCGTATCCTCGACCTGCCCCCGGCCGATCCGGAGCAGGACCGCGTGATGCTGTGCGGCAACCCGGCCATGAACCGCGAGATGAGCGAATGGCTCACCGAGCACGGCTGGACCCAGACGAACTACAAGGGCGTCGGGACCTTCACCGTCGAGCAGGCCTTCGTGACCACCATGTCCGACTCGGACGACTGAGTCCGCGACGGGCGGCGCTCAGGCCCCCGCCAGCAGGATCCAGCGCGCCTCGTTGATCCGCTGCAGGGTTGCCGTGTCGCCCCCGCGATCCGGGTGGTGGCGCTGCGCCATGCGGCGGTACTGATGGCGGACCGTGTCGGCGTCCACGGGGTCGGCCAGCTCCAGCACCGCCAGCGCCTGGTCGCGCCGCTCATCCCGCCCCATGCGGGCCCAGAACTCGCCCAGCAGCGCCTCCACCGCGGCCGCATCCATCCGCTCCAGCTGGGTCAGGTCCAGATAGTAGGCCCGCAGCGGATCGCGGAGCACCGGCAGGCCCTCCGCCCTCGGTCGCGACCCGCCCCTCGCCGGTTCGATCCCGATATCCAGACAGTGGATGCGCACCCACTCGCCTTGCGGCAGCAGCCCGTCGCGCAGCCGGTACAGGCAGTGAAACAGCAGGAAGTGGGTCTGGAACAGGCTCAACGGTTCGCGCAGCCGCGCGGCGGCAAAAGGTGCCACCCCCGCGTCGCGCAACTGCGCGATCAGGGCATGCTCGGTCAGCCCGGACGGCCGCGCCCGCAGGCACTCCAGTACCGGTTCCAGCAGCGCCGCCGCCACCGGCGCCCCGGTCGTCTCATCCGCCTCGATCATGCGCCCGGAAACTCGCCGTCGACATACACCCAGCGCCCATCCTCGCGGCGAAAGCGGCTGCGTTCGTGCAGGCGCACCCCCTGGCCACGCACCCGCGAGCGGGCAACGAACTCGACCCAGCCCTCCCGGTCCTCCGGCCCCCCGGCCCCGGTCGCGCGGATCGTCAGCCCCAGCCAGCGCTGGTCCGGCTCCAGCATCAGGGATTCCGGTCGCGTCTCCGGGGCCCAGGTGGCCAGAAGATAGTCCTCGCGCCCCTCCACGAAGGCGGCATAGCGCGAACGCATCAGCGCCTCCGCCGTTGGGGCCGCGGCCGCACCGTCCAGAAACGCCCCGCAGCAGGCCGGCCGGTCCCGCCCGGACCCACAGGCGCATGTACCCCCCTTCCTGCGGCTGGCCTTGCCCAAGCGATACCCCCCTCATCGAAGTCCCCGCCAGCATGCCCGAGCCATCGCCCGGGGTCGAACCCTCACATTGGGGCTGGTCTTTCACCTGTGGAAACGTTAGGTTGCGAAAGCACCCAAGGGAACGCTGATTCATGGCCAACATCCTGATCATGGGCTGCGGCGATCTCGGCTGCGGCGTCGGAGAACAGCTCGCCGCGGCCGGCCACACGGTCTGGGGCCTGCGCCGCCAGCCGGAGCGCATCCCGGAACCGATCCAGCCGCTGGCCGGCGACTTCGCCCGCGCGGACGCGCTGCCGCCGCTGCCCCCGGCGCTGGACACCGTCTATTTCATCGCCACCCCGGGCGAGTTCACCGAGGCCGCGTACCGCCGCGCCTATATCGACGGCCTGCGCAACACCCTGACCGCGCTGGAGCAGGCCCGCCAGCAACCGCGCCGCGTCGTGTTCGTCTCCAGCACCTCGGTCTTTGGCGCCGACGACGGGCGCTGGGTGGACGAAACCACCCCGGCCGAGCCCACCCGCTTCTCCGGGCGCTGCCTGCTGGAGGCCGAGCAGTTGCTGGCCGACAGTCCGTTGGCCGGCGTGGTCGTGCGCTTTGGCGGCATCTATGGTCCGGGGCGCGAGTACCACCTGCGCAAGGTTCGCGAGGGCGTGCGTGGCCAGCACGAAGCACCGGTCTGGACCAACCGCATCCACCGTGAGGACTGCGTGGGCCTGCTGACCCACCTGTTTCATCTGGACAACCCCGAGCCGCTTTATCTGGGCGTCGATGACGAACCGGCCCTTCGCCACGAGCTGCTCGGCTGGCTGGCGCAGGCGATGGAGATCGATCCGCCCGGGCCGCCGCCGATGCCCGACGGTGCGGTCTCCGGCAAGCGCTGTCGCAACGCGCGGCTGCATGCCAGTGGCTATCGCCTGCGCTATCCCGACTACCGCACCGGCTATCGCGCCCTGCTCGACCAGATCGCCACCACCTGACCCAAGCCCTCACGCCTTGCAGGCTGATGAACCGTACCGACTTTTCCGGAGGCTCTGATCCTTGGGAGGATAGAGCGATGAGTGAGACGACACGGTATAGCCCGGAGGTCCGGGAACGGGCGGTGCGGCTGGTGTGGGAACACCAGGAGGAGTATTCGTCGCAGCATGCGGCGATCCAGTCGATTGCACCGAAGATTGGCTGCACGGGCGAGACGCTGCGGCTGTGGGTCCGCCGCGCGGAGCGCGAGCGGGACGATGCCTCGGCGTTGTCGGATAACGAACGGGCACGCCTGAAGGCGCTGGAGCGGGAG
>NZ_KB898113.1:0-17138 GCF_000377425.1 Thioalkalivibrio sp. ALE28
CGGCAGGCCTGACCATGGCGTTCCAGCGGGGGGCCTTCCGCAACAGTGATGCGTTCGTCGCCTTCCTGGGGCTGGATGTCCGCATCCGCGACTCCGGCACAAAACGGGGGCAGCGCAAACTCACCAAACAGGGCGATCCAGAGTTGCGACGGCTGCTCTACCTGGCCGCGATGCAGGCCAAGTCCACACCCGCCTGGAGCGACTACTACCAGCGCTGCCTGGACCGTGGCCTGGCGACGACCCAGGCGCTGAATGCCTTGGCTCGCAAGCTGGCGCGCGTCGCCTTCGCCCTGATGAACAATCAGACCGATTACCAACCTAAGACCCCTTGTGGAGAGACATAGAATCTCCTACAAGACACCTCGTCAGGCGTCGCCTTCGGTGGCCTTGCGGTGTTCGGCGGCGAAATCGAGCATGCGCTGCGTGGCCACCAGGGCCTTCTGGCGCGCGGCCTCGTCGACGAAGATCTCGTTCTTCGCCGGCTCCCCGGTGTCTTCCAGCGTCTCGGCCAGCGAGACCAGGTCGTTCATGGCCATCCACGGGCAGTGGGCGCAACTGGTGCAGGTGGCGCTATGGCCGCCGGTGGGGGCCTCGATCAGGGTCTTGCCCGGGGCCGCCTGCTGCATCTTGTAGAAGATGCCCTTGTCGGTGGCGACGATGAACTCCTGTTCCGGGCGGTTCTTCACCGCCGCGATCAGCTGGCTGGTGGAGCCGACCACATCGGCCTGATGGATCACCTCGCGCGGGGATTCCGGATGCACCAGCACCGCGGCACCGGGGTGGCGGCCGCGCAGGTCCTCCAAGGCCCAGGAGCGGAACTCGTCGTGGACCACGCAGGAGCCGTCCCACAGCACCATGTCGGCACCGGTGGTGCGGCGGATGTAGTCGCCCAGGTGCTTGTCCGGGGCCCACAGCACCTTCTTGCCCTGATCGCGCAGGTGCTCGACCAGCGGCACGGCAATGCTGGAGGTGACGACGTAGTCGGCCTGCGCCTTCACGTCCACCGAGGTGTTGGAGTACACCACCACCGTGTGGTCCGGATACTGGGCGCGGAACTTCGCGAACTCGTCCGCCGGACAGCCGAGATCCAGCGAGCACTCGGCCTCCAGTGTCGGCATCAGCACGCGCTTCTCCGGGCTCAGGATCTTGGCCGTCTCGCCCATGAAGCGCACCCCGGCCACCACCAGCGTCTCGGCCGGGTGCTCCTTGCCGAAGCGTGCCATCTCCAGGGAGTCGGCCACGCAGCCGCCGGTCTCGTCCGCCAGGCGCTGCAGCGACTCGTCCACGTAGTAATGGGCCACCAGCACCGCGTTGCGTTCGATCAGCAGGCGCTTGATGCGGCGCACCAGCTCGTCGCGTTGGGCATCGGTCAACGCGTGCAGCGAAGCCGTCACGTGGGCCGTGCTCGGCACGTGGTAAAGCGGCTTGTCGGCTACGGGTGCGTTCATGATCCCTCGCTCTCCGAAGCAGTCGGAGAAGATTATCGTCTGCTTATGGTACGACAGGCCCCGGCGTGCTGTCGTTCCTGCAAATTGTGGGGGCGTGCCCGCGCAACCCAAGCAGCGCGCCTATAATGCCCGCCCGATGGACGAGCTCACCCGCCAATACAAGGCGCTGTCATTCGAAGAGCGCATGGACCTGGCCCTCTCCGGAGCGCTGGAGGAGCGCTGGCGACCGTTGCTGGTCCGCGACCAGCACGCCCAAGTGAAGGCCTATTTCTCCCGGCGCATGGACCTGACCCCGGAGGAAGTCGCGCTGCTTCTGGCCGACCCCAACCAGACCGTGCGCCTGAACTGCGCCAAGCGCCCGGACCTGACCCCGGACCAGGTCGAGGCCTGCGTGAACGATCGCGACCCCAACCTGCGCTACTTCGTCGCGCGCAACCCGCTGCTCACCGAGGCCCAGCGGGAACGCCTGATGGACGACGAGGACGAACTGGTACGCATCGCGGTGCGCAAGGGCCCGAAAAAACGTGGCACCCGCGCCCGCCCCGGACAAGCCGAGATGATCCGTTGACCGAGACCAAGCCCGAGAAGCCGAAACGCCCGAAGCCCTCCGGACGCCGACGCGCGCTGTCCTGGGGTATTCAGATCGGCCTGGCGCTGGTGATCTTCCTGGCCGTACGCGCCTGGATGGCGCGCGACATGGTCGAGGGCCCTGCACCCGAGTTCGAGGCCCAGCTACTGGATGGCACGCCAGTGACGCTCGCCGACTACGCGGACGAGCCCATGCTGCTGCACTTCTGGGCCACCTGGTGCCCGATCTGCCGCCTGGAGGAGGGCGAGATCGTGCGCCTGTCGCAGAGCCACCCGGTACTCACGGTGGCCATGCAGTCCGGCACGCCCGAGGAGGTCCTGGACCACCTGAACGAACGCGAACGCGAGCTGGCCGTCGTCAACGATCCCCAGGGCACCCTGGCCGCGCAGTACAACGTCCGCGGCGTGCCGGCCACGTTCATCATCAACCCCGACGGCGACATCGTCTTCCGCAAGCAGGGCTACGCCCCCCCGTTCGAACTCCGCCTGCGCCTCTGGCTCGCCCGCTGGCTGTAACAGCCTCCAGCAAACGGTGCAGTTCGCTGCGCTCAGTGCATCCTACGCGCCGCAATCCAACCGTAGGATGCGGTTGAACGGAGCGACACGCATTACCCCCCAACGTGCGCCCCCGGCTGGTACCGAGCAGCTCCCATAAGCGTCCATCAACGATGGTCCGTTCGCTTGCTATGGCTCACGCCGAATCGTACATTATCCCGTACATGTACAGATCCGGACCCAAGGGGTACTCCATGGACGCCATTAGCTACACCGCAGCGCGGAGCAATCTGGCCAAGACGATGGAACAGGTCTGCGAAGACCATTCCACGATTATCATCACCCGCAACAAAGCCCCCTCCGTGGTCATGATGTCACTGGAAGACTTTGAGGCGCTACAGGAAACGGCCTACCTGCTTCGGGCACCAGAGAATGCTCGGCGCCTGCTTGCCTCGGTCGCCGAACTGGAGCAAGGGGGAGGCAAGGAGCGGAGGCTAGGGGAACACTGATTAGTGTACACGCTCGCGCTCGAGTCGCTTTTGCGTGCGAACAAGGCGCGGTGACTGCCGTGCAGTCATTCTGCACAAGGGAACCGCAACGCCGTGCGCGCGCAAAAGCGGCCGAGCCCCTTCGGGGTTGGTACCCCAGGTTCCCCGATCCTGCGTTGCGGCCCTTGCCGGTAGAACCACTACCGGCTGCGCACCGCGCCTTGGCTCGGAAACCTGGGGTGCCAACGCGAGTGTGTACACTAATCAGTGTTCCCCTAGAGGAGTGAGGCTACTCTTTGCTGAACTTGCCTGGGAGGACTATCTCTACTGGCAACGACACGACAAGAAAACCCTTCGCCGCGTGAACGAGCTCATCAAGGCCATCCAGCGCGATCCGTTTACGGGCATCGGGAAGCCCGAACCCCTCAAGCACAACCTTGCCGGCTACTGGTCCCGCCGGATCGATAGCGAACACCGCATCGTATACAAGGTGGACGACGGAACCCTGCTGATCGCGCAGCTCCGCTACCACTACTGACCGGAAGCATCGGATGCGCCAACGTTCGCGACCAAGCGAACGGTGCAGTTCGCTCCGCTCAGTGCACCCTACGCTCAAGAAACCCCTCGTAGGATGCGGCTGAGCGCAGCGAAACACATCAAAATGATCGTGGCCGGCAACCCAGCTTCTTGACCACCAACGCACTTTAGTTACACTTCAAAGTGTAACCAACGGGGGCCGTCATGGAAGCTACCACCAAGGACATGCGCCTGCACAGCCGCGAGTTGCTTGCCGCCGTGGACCGAGGGGAGGAGATCGAGATCACCTACCGGGGCCAGTTGCGCGCCCGACTTGTCCCCTACCGGGCTCGCAGTGAAGCGACCCAGGCGCGCTCCGCACATAACCCGCTGTTCGGGCTCTGGCGCGACCAAACCGACCCGGTCGACGAACACATCCGCCGGATCCGGCAACCCAGGAACTTCAAGTAATGCTAGTGGACACGGATGTCCTGATCTGGAATCTGCGCGGGAATCAGCGAGCCAGCGAATGGCTCGACAGCTCGCCGGGATTCACAGTGTCCGCAGTCACCTACATGGAACTCGTCCAGGGGCTGCGCGACCAGTCCGAATTCCGCGCGCTGCGCCAAGCCGTCCAGTACTGGGATGCCCGCATCCAACCGGTAAGCGAAGCCATCTCGAACCGCGCAACCTTCCTTGTCGAGACCTACGCCCTCAGCCACAACATGCAGATGGCCGATGCGCTGATTGCGGCGACCGCCACACAGCTGGGCTTGCCACTCGTCACGGCCAACGATCGGCACTATCGGAACATCGAGGGCCTGGAGATCCACCTGTTCCGACCGGAACAGGGCAGCGCCCCACTGTAGGAGGCCAGCCCTCTGGCCGATCGGGCCCGGCCTACGCCCCATCGCCCAGAGGGCTGGGCTCCTACACAAGACCCAAGCCTCGCCACAGCGCCGAACCGTTCCCCGCAGGGGGCGCGCCTTACGCGCGAAGCCCCTGCCACCGCCAGCCCGGGGCCTACGCCTCCAGCTCGCGCAGGACGCGGAAGCCCAGGTTGGTATCCATCTCGTCGATGTTGCGGCGGCGCCGGGCGGCGCTGCGGGTATTCACGGCGGCATCGAACCAGGAACCGCCCTTGGTGACCACCCACTCGTTGTCCGGATCGCGACGGTAGACGCCATCGCGCGGCAGGCTGGCATGGCTGTCATGCCATGGCGTGGAGGTGAACTCCTGCACATTGCCGTGCATGTCGTACAGCCCCCACAGGTTGGGCTGAAAGCTGCCCACATCCAGCGGCCGCGACAGCGGAAAGCACGCCGGGATGTACCACTTGCGCCGCTGGCGCCGCTCCTCGTACGGGAACAGCGAATTGAAGTGCACGTCGCGGCACCCCACCACCTCGCCAAAGGCGAACGGCGTTCGGGTGCCCGCGCGGCAGGCGTATTCCCACTCCGCCTCGGTCGGCAGGCGATAGCGCTTGCCCGTCTCCTCGCTCAGCCAGTCCAGGTACTGCTGGATACTATCCGGCTTGATATTGAAGATCGGCATGCGCGGAGTACTCGGCCACACCAGCCACTCCCAGGGCTCCCAGCCCGTCGCCGCCTGGAACGCCTCCCACTCCTCACGCGTGATCGCGTAGCGCCCCAGGGCAAAGGACCGCTCCAGCGCCACGAAGCGCCGCGGGGCCTCATGCGGCTGATGACCGTACTCCGAGGCATCCGAACCCATCTCGAACTCCCCGGCCGGGATCACCTGCAACTCCGGCGTCGGCGCCCCGGAGCGGGCCTCGTCGCGAAACGTGACGTCCAGCCTTGCCGCACGCGCCGCCTGCTGCTGCAGATCCAGCAGATCCGCCTGATCCATCCGCTGCACGTCCTTCACCATGGGCCCACTCACCTCCAACACCTTCAATTTCGCAGCAGACGCTACATCCCGTCTCTGCCAGCCCTACCCCGTCATTGCCCTCTCCACCCCGTCATTGCGAGCGAAGCGAAGCAATCTCCCGTCGAATGCACGGCGTCCAAACAGAACCATAGCCACCATGCCTGTCGGGACCTTTGACTTGTAGGCAACCTGCCACCGGTAACGTTCCAGCGTCACCCGGGTTGGCGGATGGCCCCGCCCGCCGTGCTCGTCTATGCTCACGCCTGCACGCGATCTCAGGGAGGAGACGACGATGCGGAATTGCAAGGGAATTACAGCCATCGAGCTGATGGTCACTCTGGGTGTGCTCGCCATTCTGGCCACGCTCGCGGCCCCCGCGTTCAGCGAAATGCTCGAACGTCAGCGAATCATCGGCGCCACCAACAGCCTGCTCAACGCCATGCACCTGGCGCGCAGCGAGGCACTCAAGCGCAACCAACGCGTCACCCTGTGTCCGTCCAGCGACGGCGAGACCTGCCGCGAAGACGGCGACTGGGCTTATGGCTGGATCTGGTTCGCCGACCCGACACACTCCGGCGAGCGCTCCGACGAAGACCTGCTCATTGGTTACGAAGGTGCCGGGTTGCAGGACGCACTTTCGATCACGGGGAACACTCCGGTCGGGGACTACGTGTCCTACGTAGCTCGGGGAACGACCCGGCGCACGAACGGCGCGCTTCAGATGGGCAGCTTTACCGTGTGCGGCAACGTGGAGGAAGGCCGACGCGTCATTGTTAGCAGTATCGGTCGTCCGCGCAGCGAGCCCGCCAAGTGCTAGGAACCCCAAAACCCTGCCGAAATCCCCAACACCACGCAACGATGAACTGGGATCTCATCTCCCTGCGCCAAAGAAAGCCAAGCCACCCCAAAACTATCCAAACCACTCTCGTTAATAACCGGGGCACTCGCGGACCCGGAACCCGCGGTTACCAACAATCCGCTGGCGTTCGGGTAGACGAACCACCTGTGACCCGCAAAGTAATCGTCGTACAACCCGTATCGTTGAGCTGCCGGCTACCTTGCGGAGCGGTTGCGGTCGCAGTAAAGCCGGAGCCCGACTCGTCAGAGATTGCTAACTGGTAGTGCCCATCGTCGGATTCGCCGGTCAGCCCCAAATCCGAAAGTTCGCCGGTGTAGGCCGGATTGTTCGCCCGCCAACGCTCCTGCTCCAGCTGGATGCGCAGCAGGGAGTCATGGGCGTCGGCACGTTGCGACTTGAGGATGTAGTTCTGATACGACGGATAGGCGATGGCCGCCAGAATGGCCACGACCGCCACCACGATCATCAGCTCGATCAGGGTGAACCCCAGCGCCTTCGTATTTGTTGCCTTCATCGCTCGATCTCCCTAGAAGACTTCCATTTTCGCCAAACTCGATTCCACCACAATCGTTCTCCGACAAGTCCTGTCAATACTTCGAGTGGACGCTTTCGCACTCCGAGCGGTAGCCACGCGGCATGCCCAAGATACCCCAGACCGTATAATGGGAACCGAGACCCTTCATTCTCCTGCCCGGGGACCGCGCATGGCCGCACCGCAAAAACCCTTCGGCTTCACCCTGATCGAACTCATGATCACCATCGCCGTACTGGTGATCCTGGTGACGCTCGCCGCTCCCGCCTTCAACCTGGCCGAGCAGCGCCGCGTGATCGGTGCCGCCGAGAGCGCCCTCGACCAGATCCAGACCGCCCGCAGCGAAGCTATCAAGCAGGGCCGCGACATCCATTTCGTGAGCCAGGGCGACGGCGACACTTGGTGTCACGGCATATCAAATACGCCCACCTGCGACTGCACGGTCGATGACGCGGCCGCCGCGAACGCATGCACCATCGTGATGGCAGGGGATGAAGATGCAGTACTGCGCACGACCAGTTCGGATGATTTCCGCAACGTCTCGATGACGGGCGAACAGACCCTCACCTTCAACCACGTACGGGGGACAGTGGAACGCATAGACAGTAACGACGATCCGGAACCGCTCGTTTTCACCTCCGCGCCCAACGACTTCGGCATGCAAGTTCAGCTCAACCTGATCGGTCGCCCTCGAGCCTGTGGAACGAATCGTGCTCTGGGGGCTTATAACCAATGCCCTGGGGGCTTATAACCCATGCTGAAACATACGCACCCCATCGTGACGCAGGGCCGGCCCAGCGGCGCCAACCGGAACCATGGCTTCACTCTTGTGGAGCTCATGATCGGCATCGTGGTTGGCATGATCGTGATCGCTGCGGCCACGGCCCTCTACCTGACAGTGATCCAGGGCAGCATCTACACGACCCAGGAGGCGCGCCTCACGCAGGAAACCCGCATCACGCTGGATCTGATCGCCAATGACATCCGGCGCGCGGGATATTCTCATCCAGAGCGCATCGCAGAGGACCCCGATGAGGAACGGATCCCAGCCAACCCGTTCATGGAGCATGCCATGTGGCTGCACGCTCACGATTTCGACGGCAACAGCGGGACCTGCATCCTGGTCAGCTTTGACCCGACCTTTCGCTACGATCCGACCACGGTTACGCCCGCGCACGACCTCAGCGATCTCGTGAACAACGGAGAGCAGTACGTATTCGGCTATCGGCGAAACAACGATGCGGTCGAAATGCTGACGGGCGGCCTAGCCGACACCTCCACCTGCGAAGGTGGCACCTGGGAACCCCTGACCGACCCACAGACCACACAAGTCAACCGTCTCGAATTTGACTCCAGCTCTTCCAGCTGTATGAAAGTGAATGCGGACGGTGACACCTCCGGGCCGGTTTACGGGGCCTCCCCCTGCAGCACGCTGGGCAACAATGACGGCGATGTATTCGCCGAAAGCACTCGCGTGACGATAACGCTCGAAGCCGTACATGCGAATGACAATGCCACCAGGATAAACCACTCCGACACCGTGAGTGTTCGAAACCTGCGGATTTTCGACTAATGGCCCGCTCCGAGGGAGCCTGAAAATGTCCCAGAAGACTTCTTGCAACCAACTCGGCCGGCGACAGGAAGGAATGGCCACCCTACTTATCGCGCTGATCATCATGATCAGCGTGACACTGGTAGTCATATTTACCGCGCAGACGGCCGTGCTGGAACAACGCATGTCGGGCAATGAAGTCCGCATGAAACAGACCAATGTCGCCGCGCAGGCTGGCCTGGAACGGGCGATGGCCTACATGCAGCAGAACTCGGTGCCCACCGTCCTCTCTGAAGACCAGGGTTTCGCTACCGGCGAATACCGCGTGGCATTCCTCGATGCAGAGATCTCTGGCGACGCCCTTGGCACGATCGACGATGTGTGCCCCGCAGACCCGAACAACTTCCCGGCTCAAAGCACAATCAACCAATTCCGCAAGACCTGGGACGGGACCTCTGAACCGGAGGAGGGCGACACCCTCCAGGAGGCGGTGGTGTTTGCCTGTGGCTGGAGCGATGACCGCTCCGGCCGGAAGGCGCTGATGGTCGGGATGCAAGCCGGACCGGCCGTGGCAAATCCTCCGGACAATCCCCTGCTCGCCCGGGGTGGTATCGACGTTGCAGGTAACGTTGGCGTTTACAACGCTTATACCAACCTGACGATCCGGTCCGGTAGAGAGGCCGAAATCTCGGGGAACGCCGGTACCACCTATATGCGTGACCCGTCGCAGCCACCGCCAACGCTGGACGAAGACGTGCCGGCCCCCGGGCCGAACAATATGGATTCGCGCTACCTCGAAATGAGTGCCAAGGACCAGATCGGACTCGATGTTGTCGACTTCGACCCTGGCTTGAATCAGGGCAGCGGGGACGATTTCTTTAAGAACTTCATGGGCTACACGAAGGAAGAATATCGTGAAAATGTCGCCGCCCACCGACTCAACCAAGGAGACCTTGACCAAACGGATGGCGATGGCAACTCGATTTCCTACGACAAATGGGGGCAGACCATCTGGGTCGATGGGCAAGGCGAAGAAGTCACCATTAGAGGCCAGGTCGGCAACCGCGACAACCCTGTTGTCCTGGTCGTGGACGGCGACTTGAGGCTCGCTGGCTTCTTCGAAGAATTCCACGGGGTGCTCTATGTCGCTGGCAACCTGACTGGATCCGGCAATCCAGAATTTTACGGCGCAACCATCATCGAAGGCGATGCCGAGATCACCGACGATCCCACCGCGACCGTAAGCGGGCGACCGAATTTCGTATTCGATCCCGTGGCCGCAGGTGGCGGTGCCAGCGCTGGCGCCAAAGGCATGATGTCCGGCACGTGGCGCGACTGGAGCAACTAGTGCGCGCAAATAGCGTTCGAGGAAAGACAATGAACCACGATCGAAAGCATTATTCACACGGCATCAGCCTGATCGAGGCGTTGATTGCCCTCGCCGTACTTGGCTTAGGGCTCTTGGCGATTGCAAAACTACATGGCGAATTGACGGGCAGCACTGCGGATTCCAAGGCCCGCGCCGAGGCAATGCAAATCGCGGAGTCCCGTATGGATGCTCTGCGCAACCATCTGGAAACCGGCAATCAACAGGGCGACACGCACGGGTTTGCCGTTGTCGCAGCTGAGCTGGAACAGGACGGTATCCCCGGAGTCAACGCGACATTCGACGTGTCCGTGAATCCCAACCCCATTAATACCTTGGCGGTATTTGATCCATCTGACCCGGACTATCAAGGTTATGCGGACGTTGAACTTGAGGTGACCTGGACCAACTCACGCGGGGAACAGCAGAGCGTCACCCTGAGCAGCGCGGTCGCGTGGAACGACCCCCTGAGCTCGATTAACCTCGCCCGCGGCCGCTTGGCCGGCGAAAACCTGATCGGCAGTCCGTCCGGTGCCGCTCGCCGCCCGGGCGAACTCATAGAAAGCGCTGATGCCGAGGCGACCACGGTGCTTCATGGAGGAGACTACGAGATTCGTGAAGCCGACGGTCGATTCCAGTTGGTAGATGCCACCGAGAACCTGCCCCTGCTTGAGACGCGAACCCCCGGCTTTAGCACTATCACCGGGCTCCTCCTGGCGTACGACATGGACGCCCAAGAACTCAACGATATTCGAGTGGATCTATCGGACTCAGGGTTCTGTGTGAATACGCGCCTCGAAGAGGGTGTTCCACCGGGCGCCGAGGACAATGAAAACAACCCACACCACACCAACATTAACGGGATCTTCTACCGCTGTTACGTTGGAGTTGGCTGGTTCGGCAACATTGGAGTGGTTAACCGGGACGGTGGTGTTACCAACATCCCCAACAACGTGTGCGTGGGAGACCCTACAGTAGACGATGTAGAGGCTTGGAACTCCCGCGAACCCCAAGAGTCTCTTCGGCGCCGATACCGTGGGTACGACGGCAACCAAGCGTATGGAATTGGGGACGGCCCGGACGTCACCACCCCCGAGGTGCGGCATCTCGGCACGCGAGTTCCAGATGACGCGCCAGACGCAATCAAGGCCCTGTTCGATGAACCCGGTCTGTACGGCGACCCCTTCGTTCCGGATGACTACGTAGGGCACTTCTTTTTGCTGGCCAGTACCACAGGTGGCAACAACAACTGCCAAAGCCGGATGGTGGAGACTCAAGAAGAAGATCCTGGACACGGCGTCACTTGGTTCGAGGAAACGACCCAGAATGACTACACAGGCAACAGCGGCCAAAATTATTGCTTCCTAGAAATCGATCCAATCGGAGGCGACTGCGAGCCACCTCCCGGCGACGAAAATGGAGAGCCTGAGCCATCGACCTGAAGCGTAGCCTTCGGGGTCAAACCTTGCCTTTTGCCCCGGGCCTGGGTGAAACCCACTCGACGAAATGGTCTACAGGAACGATTTGATTAAATCGTTGCCGGCACATAGGCTTAGTCATACGACTTAGTCGGATTAGGCGAGCTCATGAGCACAACAGTCAACGTACACGAAGCAAAGACGCACCTGTCGCGACTGCTGAAGCGCGCGCATGATGGCGAGTAGATCATCCTGGCCAAGTCAGGCCGGCCGTATGCGCGGCTGGTGCCGCTGGCATCCCCTCCATTACAGCGCCAACCCGGGCGCATAACGCGCCAGGTCGAAGACGCATTCTTCGAACCCTTGCCGGAGGATGAACTCGCCGCTTGGGAGAAATAGTGTGCGAGTCCTGCTCGATACCCACGCCCTGCTCTGGTGGTTAACGAACGATTCGCGGCTATCGTCACGCGCTCGGGAAATTATTGGGGACTTGGATAACGCTGTCATGGTAAGCGCCGCCAGCGCATAGGAGATTGCGACGAAGCATCGACTGGGCAAACTGCAGATTGGCGGTGTAGTCATCCAGCGCTTTGATGAACTCGTCACCGCAGATGGCTTTACGCATCTGGCAGTGAACTACTCGCAAGCGATCCACGCCGGGACCTATTCTGTCGACCATCGCGACCCGTTCGATCGCATCCTAGCTGCCCAGGCAGAGCTCGAGCAGATCCCATTGCTGACCACCGATCCGGCCTTGCGCGACTTCCCGATACGCTGCATCTGGTAATACAGGAACCGGGGAAAGGTTTGTTTTCCGTCTACATTCCTGCTGGTGTTCTGGACCCTCGAACGGCGCACCCCTGCCCGTAGCCTGCTCCGGAGGGTATACCCCTCTCAGCGGGCCAGCCGGGGCCTCAATCGAGGCATAGCCTTCTGGCTGCGCTCCAAGCGTGACTGTCGTATCTTAATAGCGGTAGGAGGCTTGGGCATCATGCATCCATTGATTCGACAACATCGCGACGCGCTCGAATCGGCATGCCGTGACTTCGGTGTGTCGCGGCTGGACGTTTTCGGGTCTGCGGCTCGCGGGGAAGATTTCGACCCTGAACGTTCGGACGTGGATTTCCTCGTGGAATTCGGGCCGGATCAGACCGGATTGTCCCTCGAGCAATTCCTCGGTCTGCGCAGAGAGTTGAGCGACATTCTTGGACGGCCCGTGGACTTGGTGACACCGCAAAGCGTGACCAATCCGTATGTCCTCGCGAAGCGGAGCCTCGGGGTCAAACCTTGCCTTTTGCCTGAAACTCGGTGAGAGGCTGGCCCGCCACTGTTTCCAGGATGACGCCGTTTAGAATCGCGTGGCCCGGGGATCCGAGATCACGAACCCAAAATAACAAACTCCGCTCGCGCCCCAGACAACCGCGCCCGCGCACCTAATCAGCTCGTTTCAAACAGCTGAAGGCCCGCCTCGGGCGTGACGACACGCCCCGGCGCAAATGGCTGTTGGGCCAGCAGCTTGTCGCCCGTCACGAGTATGCTGCGCGGGTGACAAGCCAGCAGATCCCACAGGTGAGCATCTCCGGCATCCGGAGCCGAAATTGATGAGGGGCTCGGCTCACGCCAGATCGCATTGGCGACCAGTTCGGTCACCAAGTCATCGATATGCGAGTCCGAAAGGCCATGCAGCCGAACCAGCGACGGCCGCAAGAGAAGCCTGCGATATTCGGATATCAGGTCAGGTGAAGTCAGGAAAGGGAAATGTCCCGCCAGCATCCCGTCCAGGACACGGCATACGGGCGAGCGTGGCGCACTGGACAGCAGCCCCGCCACCACGACGTTGGTGTCAACCACCAGCGTCCACGGCTTCATCGGCCGCGCTCGGAACGGGTCTCCTCCAGCGCTCGAGCCATGGCATCTTCTTCGCTTAGCGCTGCGCGCTTCCGAGCCGAGGCCACTAATTGCCGCGCTTCGCTACGGGTACGAATCCCGCGATAGACCAGGCTCTCCTCGATAATCGAAGCGATGGAACGGTGCTGCCGCGCCGCCGCCTCTTTCAGGGCCTGATGCAGCTGGTCGTCCAGGGTGATGGTTAATCGGCTCATCGAAGCCCTCCAGACGGGCTGAATCGTGCAAACCAAAACACCATAGCACCGGATGAGAGCGGGGGCCAGATCACCTCGTGCAGCACAATCCAGCCGGAGGAGACCCCGGATAACTGGAAGAAAGAGGACACCCGTCTCCTCGAACAGCTCTCCTGAACACATGCCGCTGCAGCCCTCGTCTCCCGCAGGAGCCCGGCCCTCTGGGCGATGGGGCGCTGGACGCACCTGATCGGCGAGAGGGCTCGCCTCCTACAGCTGGCGGGGAACGGAAGGGACGCCCATCTGCTTCCAGACGCCGCACCGTCCTCCCGGCTGCAGCGCAGCGATGAGCCGGGATCTCCGGCGCTGGACATACCCCGGGATCCGCGCAATCCCCGGCGCAGGGGAACCCGGATAACCGTTGCGCGGGCTCCGGGATGGCGGCAGAGGGCAGGACGTAAAAAAGCGCCCCGCGGATGCGATCCGGCCGGGCGCTTTTTGATTCCGCCTTGGGTCTAGCTTCAGGCGGTTGCGGCGGCGCGGGAGGCCTTTTTGCGTTCGTGCTCCAGCAGGAACTTCTTGCGGATACGCAGGTTTTCCGGGGTCACCTCGACCAGTTCGTCGTCGTCGATGAACTCGATGGCCTGCTCCAGCGTCATGCGGATCGGCGGGGTCAGCTGGATGTTCTCGTCGGTCCCGGCAGCACGGATGTTGGTGAGCTGCTTGGCCTTGAGCGCGTTGACGACCAGGTCGTTCTCGCGCGAGTGCAGGCCGATCACCATGCCTTCGTAGACCTCCTCGCCGGGGCCGATGAACAGCTTGCCACGGTCCTGCAGGTTGAACAGGGCAAAGCCCAGGGCCTTGCCGGCGGCGTTGGCGATCAGCACGCCATTCTGGCGCGAGGCCACCGCCCCGGACTGATACGGGCCGTAGTGGTCGAAGATGTGGTGCAGGATGCCGGTACCGGAAGTGGCGGTCATGAACTCGGTCTGGAAGCCGATCAGGCCGCGCGACGGCACGATGAAGTCCAGGCGCACGCGGCCCTTGCCGTCCGGAACCATGTTGGTCATCTCGCCTCGGCGCTCGCCGAGCTTCTCCATGACCGTGCCCTGGTGCTGCTCCTCGACGTCCACGGTGACCGACTCGTACGGCTCCTGCTTCACGCCGTCGACTTCCTTGATGACCACCTCGGGGCGCGCGACGGCCAGCTCGTAGCCCTCGCGACGCATGTTCTCGATCAGGATGCCCAGGTGCAGTTCGCCACGGCCGGAGACCTTGAACTTGTCCGGGTCCTCGCCCTCTTCCACGCGCAGGGCGACGTTGTGCTTGAGTTCTTCCTGCAGGCGGTCGCGCAGCACGCGCGAGGTGACGTACTTGCCCTCGCGCCCGGCGAACGGCGAAGTATTCACCTGGAAGGTCATGCTGACGGTCGGCTCGTCGACGGTCAGCGGCTCCATCGCCTCCACGTGGTTCGGATCGCACAGGGTGTCGGAGATAAACAGCTTGTCCATCCCGGTGAAGGTGATGATGTCGCCCGCCCGGGCCTCCTGAACCTCCACCCGCTCCAGGCCGTGGAAGCCCATGATCTGCAGCATGCGGCCGTTGCGCACGCCGCCTTCGCGGTCCACCACCTTGACCGGGGTGTTCGGCTTGATGCGCCCGCGTTTCACGCGGCCGATGCCGATCAGGCCCTGGTAGGAGTTGTAGTCCAGCGAGGAGACCTGCATCTGGAACGGGCCATCCGCGTCCACGTTCGGCGGCGCGACATGCTTGACGATGGTCTCCAGCAGGCAGGTCATGTCGCCCTCGGTGACACTGGAGTCCAGCCCGGCAAAGCCGTTCAGCGCGGAGGCGAACACAATGGGGAAGTCGAGCTGCTCGTCGGTGGCACCAAGGCGGTCGAACAGATCGAACACCTGATCCACGGCCCAGTCGGGGCGCGCGCCGGGGCGGTCGACCTTGTTGACCACGACGATCGGCTTGAAGCCCATCGCGAAGGCCTTCTGCGTCACGAAGCGGGTCTGCGGCATCGGGCCATCCACCGCGTCCACCAGCAGCAGCACCGAGTCGACCATCGACAGCACGCGCTCGACCTCGCCACCGAAGTCGGCGTGTCCGGGGGTGTCCACGATGTTGATGCGGTAGTCCTGCCATTCGATGGCCGTGTTCTTGGCCAGGATGGTGATCCCGCGTTCCTTCTCGATGGCGTTGGAGTCCATGATCCGCTCGCCGTGATCGCCACGCTTGTCGAGGGTGCCGGACTGGCGCAGGAGCTGGTCGACCAGCGTGGTCTTGCCATGATCAACGTGGGCGATGATGGCGATGTTGCGAAGCTTCTCGGTCATGGAATACAAACTCTGGATACTGGCAAAAGGGCCGACACTATACAGACTTATGCGTGACCGCGCTGCGACTCCCGCGTTTTATGCGCAGGCTCCGCCCTCGCGCCTCCCCGCGGCCCCCAGCCAAAGCGATTCCGCCCCGGAACTACCGGCCACCTGAGCCCTGTGGCCAAGCCAGTACGGCACCCCCCGACCTGATCGCTGACAGCACACTGGCCTCCGTTGAATGCACGTAGTTTTCGTGCTCCGCATTTTTACGTGAGCCATGAGGATTCAACATGAAACAGAACATTACCCTGTCCCTCGACAAGCAGGTACTGACCGAACTGAAGGTCATCGCAGCCCGTCGTTCGACTTCGGTCTGCCGGCTGCTGACGGAGGAACTGGAGCACATCGTGGAACGATCCGAACGGTATGAGCGTTCCAAGCGCGCGGCCCTGGCCGCCCTGGACAAGGGCTGCCACTTCGGCGGCGAACGCCCGGATCGGGACGCGCTGCATGAGCGATAAGGTCTTCGTCTATACCAACGTCCTGTCCTACGCGCTCGACCCAGGGCCTGGTCAGATGGCAGCTCACAAACGTCAGACGAACATTTCCAGGAGTTGCGGATGCCAGCTTGCGAGTTCGATCGAGCCAAGCGTGGACCCCAGACGCCGCTTGTCCACACTGCGGATCTGGTCCAGAAGAATACGGGCCGGGCGGCCCGCGAGCTCGACCTCCGGCCGGCATCCAAGGGGCTGCCCCTTGCTGGTGATCGGGGCCACCAGAACCCGTGGCAAGGCTGCGTTCATGTCGTCGGGGGAGACAATCAATGCAGGACGGGTCTTGCGGATCTCCGTTCCAACGGTAGGGTCCAGGTTGACCCAGTAGACGTCGCCGCGGCGAACCGGTGCGCGACGCCCTACCATTCCCACTCCTCGGCATCCTCGGCCCAGGGCGCGTCGGACCATTCGGGTGCATCGTCCTGATCGATGTCGTAATGGTCGAACCAGCCGGCGCGCGGCTCGGTAATCGGTTCGATCACGATCCGGTGACCCTCGAGCCGCAGGTCGATCTCGTCGCGGATCCCGCATTGGCGCAACAGTGCCGCAGGTAACAGAACGCCGCGGGAGTTTCCGATCTGTCGCAAAGTTGTTTTCATGGCCTCCCCACAAACCGGCCGAAGTTATAACAATGTATCACCATGGGCGCCGCGGAGGCCAGATTGAAGCCCACCATCCGCTGCTGGCTCAACGCACCCCGCCTGCAGCCACCCCGCCCCGGTCATCCCGGCCGCAGGGTTGTGTGCGTCAAGTTGTGCAGAAGTGAGTCAGCCATGTTCGGTTGGTCGGTATGGCTCAGGCGGCCTCGGCCTGCCTCAGCAGGATTTTCTTGTGCTCTTTGAGCAGATCCATGTTCAGGTAGCGGTTGTCCTCCAGCCAGCCTTCGTGGATTTCGACGGCCAGGGCCCGTACCAGGCGTAGACAGCTGTGGGTGTTGGGGAAGATCCGGACCACCCGGGTCCGGCGGCGGATCTCCTCGTTCAGCCGCTCGAGCATGTTGGTGCTCTTCATGTGCTTGTGA
>NZ_KB898114.1:0-16528 GCF_000377425.1 Thioalkalivibrio sp. ALE28
CGCCCGACTGCCGCGACCCCGGCCCGCGCTGTGCGGGCCGGGGTTTCCCTCGCTCCGAGGCTTTTCGCGGGCGGCGCTGAACTCGCTACGCTGCGCTTCGCTCAGACATCCAGCGCCTTTTTCCCCGCGAAAACCCTCTCCACTCGGCGCGACGACAACGGGTGGGGGTCAAGGTCAAGACAACGGCCGTCCCGACGGTCGTGCCAGTGGAGGATGGCTAGGTCTTCGCACATCTTGGGCACGCTCGGCCGTTAGCCGTTGCGTGCCGCGCCCGCGCAGCGGGCGCCGGGGGCTTTCAGGCGGCAGGGCGCGTTGTGGTGTTGTGGGGGCGGGAACACCCTCTGTTTTGACCTTCGCCTCCCGTATGGAGCCCCTCGCGGAGGGCGTGATGGGCCGGGAGAAGGCGCTGGATGTCTGAGCGGAGCCGAAGGCGTAGCGAGTTCAGCGCCGCCGGCCCAGCGCGTCCGGAGCGAGGTTCCCGGGCGAAATCCGGGTGCCCTTCTTTGGGTCCTTTCTTGGGCAAGCAAGAAAGGACCTCGCGGCGCGCTGGCGAGTCAGCGCCGGGCAGGTTGCGGACCGAAGGCACGTAAACACCGGAGGACGAACCAGGCCTAGCCACAACAGGGCAGGCGGCCAGACATAACCAACGTAAAGACGATAGCGGACAGCGGGCGATGAGCGCGCCGCGCCGTTATAATGCGCGGCTTTCCCCACATTCCGACCCGAGCGCGCCCGCGATCATGGACAAGAGCTTCGACCCCAAGAGCATCGAGCAGACCCAGTATGAACGCTGGGAGGCCGCGAACATCTTCGCGCCGCCGGAGTCGGGCGAGGCCAACTACTGCATCCTGCTGCCGCCGCCGAACGTGACCGGCACGCTGCACATGGGGCATGCGTTCCAGCACACCCTGATGGACACCCTGATCCGCTACCGCCGGATGCACGGCGACCGCACCCTGTGGCAGGGCGGCACCGACCACGCCGGGATCGCCACCCAGATGGTGGTGGAGCGCCAGCTCGCCGCGCAGGAAAAGAGCCGCCACGACCTCGGTCGCGAGTCCTTCCTCGATGCCGTCTGGGACTGGAAACACCAATCCGGCGGCACCATTACGAGCCAGATGCGCCGGCTGGGCGATTCCGTGGACTGGTCGCGCGAACGCTTCACCATGGACGACGGCCTGTCCAACGCGGTGCGCGAGGTCTTCGTGCGCCTGCATGAAGAGGGCCTGATCTATCGCGGCAAGCGGCTGGTCAATTGGGACCCGGTGCTGCACACCGCGCTGTCCGACCTGGAGGTGCTGTCGGAGGAGGAAAACGGCCACCTGTGGCACTTCCGCTATCCGCTGGCCGACGGCTCGGGCCACCTGACCGTCGCGACCACGCGCCCCGAGACCATGCTGGGCGATACCGCCGTGGCCGTAAACCCGGAGGACGAGCGCTACCAGCACCTGATCGGCCAGACCATCCGCCTGCCGCTGGTCGGGCGCGAGATCCCGATCATCGCCGACGACTACGTCGAGGCCGAGTTCGGCTCCGGCTGCGTGAAGATCACCCCGGCGCACGACTTCAACGACTACGCGATGGGCCAGCGCCACGATCTGCCGGTGATCAACATCCTGACCATCGACGCCTGCCTGAACGAAAACGTGCCGGAGGCCTACCAGGGCCTGGACCGCTATGAGGCCCGCAAGCAGGTGGTCGCGGATCTCGAGGCCGAAGGCCTGCTGGAGAAGATCGACGACCACAAGCTGATGGTCCCGCGCGGCGACCGCTCCGGCACCGTGGTCGAGCCCTACCTGACCGACCAGTGGTATGTGAAGGCCGGCCCGCTGGCCGAGCCGGCGATCCAGGCGGTGGAGGATGGACGCATCCGCTTCGTGCCGGAGAACTGGTCGAAGACCTACTTCGAGTGGATGCGCAACATCGAGGACTGGTGCATCTCGCGCCAGATCTGGTGGGGCCACCGCATCCCGGCCTGGTACGACAGCGATGGCAATGTCTTTGTGGGGCGTTCCGAGGACGAGGTGCGCGACAAGCACGGGCTGGCGGCCGATGTGGTGCTGACCCAGGACGAGGACGTGCTCGACACCTGGTTCTCCTCCGCGCTGTGGCCGTTCTCCACCCTCGGCTGGCCGGAACAGACGCCGGAGCTGCGCGACTTCTACCCGACCAGCGTGCTGGTCACCGGCTTCGACATCATCTTCTTCTGGGTCGCCCGCATGATCATGATGGGCGAGCACTTCATGGGGGATGTGCCGTTCCGCGAGGTCTACGTCACCGGCCTGATCCGCGACTCGGAAGGCCAGAAGATGTCCAAGTCCAAGGGCAACGTGATCGACCCGATCGACCTGATCGACGGCATCAGCGCCGACGACCTGGTGGCCAAGCGCACCCAGGGCCTGATGCAGCCGCAGATGGCGAAGAAGATCGAGAAGACCACGCGCAAGGCCTTCCCCGACGGCTTCCCCGCCTTCGGCACCGATGCCCTGCGCTTCACCCTCGCGGCACTCGCCACCACCGGGCGCGACATCAAGTTCGACCTTGGTCGCATCGAGGGCTACCGCAACTTCTGCAACAAGCTGTGGAACGCCTCGCGCTTCGTGCTGATGAACGTCGAGGGCCACGACTGCTCGGCGGCCACCGACACGGCGGAACACCGCACCCTGGCCGATCGCTGGATCCTCGACCGCCTGGCCGAAACCGCCGCGACCGCCACGCAGCAGCTCGATGCCTACCGCTTCGACCTCGCCGCGCAGACGCTCTACGAGTTCACCTGGCACGACTACTGCGACTGGTACCTGGAGCTGACCAAGCCGGTCCTGAACGACGAGGCCACCCCGGACGCGGTCAAGCGCGCCACGCGCAATACGCTGGTCACCGTGCTCGAGGCCCTGCTGCGCCTGCTGCACCCGGTGATGCCGTTCATCACCGAAGCGATCTGGACCAGTGTGAAGCCACACGCCGGGATCGGCGACGACGTCGAGTTCCTGGTGCAGTGCCGCTGGCCGGCGCAGGACGGCTTCCCGCGTGATGCCACCGCCACCGCCGAGCTCGACTGGGTCAAGGACTTCATCACCGGGCTACGCCGCATCCGCGCGGAGATGGACATCGCCCCGGGCAAGCCGCTGCCGGTACTGGTGAAGAACTGGACCGACGCCGACCAGGAACGCTACACCCGCCACCGCGGCCTGCTGGAATTCCTCGCGAAACCCGAGAGCGTCACCTGGCTGGATGCGGCCGACGAGGCGCCGGAATCGGCTATGGCCCTGGTCGACGACATGCAGCTGCTGATCCCGCTGGCCGGGCTGATCGACAAGGATGCCGAGCTGGCACGCCTGGACAAGGAGATCGGCAAGCTCGACAAGAACCTCGAGCAGAGCGAAAAGCGCCTTGCCAACGCGAGCTTCGTCGACCGCGCCCCGGCCGACGTGGTGCAAAAAGAACGCGACCGCGTCGCCGAGATGCACGCCACCCGCGACCAGCTCGCCGCCCAGCGCGAACGCATCCGCGCGATGTAAGGGCCTGTATTCACCACGAAGCACACGAAGGCACGAAGAAGGTCAAGGGCGAAGGGCGTTTAACAGGAAGTCGGGAAGACCGGAAGAACGAACAGGGACTAAAGGCGCTGTCCAGATGCCACCGCCTTGGGCGCAGCCCGCTGCACAGCTAGGCCAACCACCGTAAACCCTTCCCGTCTTCCCATCTTCCTGTAGATGTTTTTCCGGTTTTCTTCGTGCCTTCGTGCGCTTCGTGGTGAACAACTCAGCTAATGCGTTCGAGCATGCCGCGGTGGCGGATGAGGCGGGCAAAGCCGCGGCCCACGTGGTACCAGTGCAGCATCCAGGCCTCCCGTGCCAGTCGGGCCGCGGACACCCGCGAGCCCAGCTCGGCCGGACAGGGGCAGACGCGCAATCCCATGCCACGCGCCATCGCCGCCGACCGGGCGAGATGGAAGCGGCTGGTAATCAGCACCAGCGGCGCGCCGTCATGCGGCTCCCGCGCCAGCAGGTCACGGGCATTGCGCAGGTTCTCCAGGGTGTGCCGGGAGGCATCCTCCGTCTGGATACGCTCGGCCGCAATGCCGTGGCGGCGCAGAAATGCGGCGCCCGCGGCGGCCTCGGTCGGGCCCTGCGGGGACGTCTGCCCGCCCAGCACGAGGATCCGGGCCTCGGGGTTGCGCCGCGCCAGCCGCACCGCGCGCAACAGGCGCAGACGGTACCCCGGACCTGGCGCCCCGGCCTCCAGTTGCTGCCCCAGCACGAGGATGCACCGGCCCCTTCCGGGGCAGCGAAGCTGTCGTGACCAGCGCAGGGCATGGGTCCACAGCAGCAGCCAGGAGAGGCCGCCGGTTGCCAGGATGATCAGGTTCGACAGCGCGAAGGTCGCCAGGCCATCCGCGCCGATGCGCCGCAGTCCGACCCGTGCCGCACCCACGCGAGTCCGCTCAGGCCTCGTCTTCGGGGGTCGTGCCGCCGGTGAAACGCAGCCGCGCGTTGCGCCGGCGCCGCGCCCAGAAGTGCAGGGCCCGTGGCAGATTCAGCGCCATCTGGGTGTAGTACACGGCCTTGAAGGCGCGCAGCGACCACTGCACGCGGGTGTTGCGGTAGACATCGCCGGCCAGCAGGGAGATCACCGCCTGCTCCATGCCCAGGGTGTTGCGCGGCCCCATGAACAGCTTGCGCATCACCGGGCTGTTGAAGCGGTAGATCAGCCAGGAGAAGCGGCGCACGCCCCGGCGAACGTCGCGCTCGAACGCACGCAGGTAGCGTCCGGCGCGCACCGGGCGCGCGAGGCAGCGGTCCACCGCGTCCGCGGCGCGGAAGCCCCCCGACATCGCGATATAGACCCCGCTGGAGAACACCGGGTCGACAAAGGTAAAGGCATCGCCCACCAGCAGGTAGCCCGGGCCATGGGCCTGACGCGAGCGGTAGGAGAAATTGCCGGTCGCATTCACCGGACCGGCCAGTTCCGCGCCCTGCATGCGCTCGAACGCCGGGGGACACAGCTTCAGCGTCTCCCACAGGAACGCCTCCGGCTTGGTCCTGCGCGTCTTCAGGTATTCCGGAAAGCACACCGCGCCCACGCTCATCGCACCGTCACGCAGCGGGATCATCCAGATCCAGCCATGCTGGAACCAGTAGATACTGATGTTGCCGGCATCCCGCCCGGGACGCCGCGGCACATTATTGAAGTGGCCGAAGATGGCTGCGCTGTTGTGCTCCGCGTTGCGCGTCTTCAGATCGAGGCGGCGCGCCAGGAAGGTATCGCGCCCGGAGGCATCGACCACGAAGTCGGCCTCGAACTCCAGCGTGTTCCCGGCCGCGTCGCGCGCGGTCACCTGCTGGGTCCCGCCGTTCGCCGGGTCGGCCAGGGCCACATCCGAGACCGTCACCTCCTCCAGCACCCGGACCCCCAGGCGCGCGCTGTTCTCCAACAGCAGGTGATCGAACTCCGAACGCCGCACCTCGTAGGCCGAGGCGGGGGTATCGTCGTTCAGGGCACGTTCGAAGTAGTAGGTGCGCGGCGCATCGGGCGCCTCGGGGATGGTGAACTCGGCCCCGTGCTTGGGGATGCCGAGGGTCGCGACCGCGTCGGCAATCCCCAGCTCCTCGAACAGCGGCATGTTCATCGGCAGCAGGGATTCGCCGATGTGGAAACGCGGATGCCGGGCCTTCTCCAGCAGCACCACGTCGCGACCCTTCTGCGCCAGCCGGGAGGCAACGGTGGAACCGGCCGGACCGCCGCCAATGACCAGTACCTGACAGCGACCGTCCGTTCCCGCGTTCTCTACCGCTTGTTTCAAATGCTGTCTCCACTGGCCATCCGGGCGCCCAAAACGGCGACCCGAACCGGTCGCGAGGGTACCACGACCCCCAAGGTGTGGGTATCATCGGCGCCCAGCAGGGTGACCGCCACGCGAAGTGGAAGTTCGCGGGCGGTCACAAAACCGCACATCACGACACCCCGGGGGAACACGTGGCATCGCAAACAGCGTTCGAACAGGAAGTCGCCCAACTGATCGTCGACAGTCTCAATCTGGAGGACGTGACGGCGGGGGAGATCGAGCCGGAAGACGCCCTGTTCCGCGACGGGCTGGGTCTGGACTCCATCGACGCCCTGGAACTGGCCCTGGCGATCTCGCGCGCCTACGGCGTCCAGATCCGTTCCGACGACGAGAACAACCGCCAGATCTTTGCATCCCTGCGCGCCCTGAGCGCCCACATCGAGGCGAACCGAGCCGCGTCGTGAACACCCCGCTCGCCGCCAGCGTGGCCCTGTGCTATCCGGTCGCGGTCGTGTTCGGCGTGGCCTTCGAGGTCCCCTTGCTGCCACTGGCGATCCTGGCCGTGCTGATCCTGGTGGCGAGCTGGGGGGCCCTGGGGCCCGCCGGGCGGGCCGCGCTGGTCCTGGCGCAGGCCGCCGCCGTCGCGCTGTTACTGACCCTTGGCGCCGGAACCTGGCTGCTGTACGCCATACCGGTCCTGATCATGGGGCTGCTGGCGTGGCTGTTCGCGCGCTCGCTGCGCCCCGGCTCCACGCCGCTGATCACCCGCTACGCCCTGGCCATGGGCGCCTCCGACACCCCCGCGGTGCATCGCTACACGCGCAATCTGACCATTGCCTGGGCGCTGCTGTGCGGTGTCCTCGCCCTGGTCTCCGCCTGGCTGGCATTGTTCGCCTCCGCAACGACCTGGGCGCTGTTCGCCAACGGAATTAACTACCTGCTGCTGGCCAGCCTGTTCCTGCTGGAGTACCCGCTGCGCCTCTGGCTGCTGCGCGACGAGCCGCGCAGCGGTTTCCTGGCCTACCTGATCGAGCTCGCGCGGGTCGATCACCACCGGATGCTGAGGCACCCGTGACGGACCCGACAACGGACATGCGGCCGCTGATTGCCGAAGCCCCGGAACCGCTGGCCCGGATCGGGGATCGCCGGGTCTCGCGCGCGGCGTTCCTCGCCGACGTGCAGGCGCTGGCCGCGCAACTGCCGCCGGCCCGCGCGGCCTTCAATCTGTGCCAGGACCGCTACCACTTCGCGGTCGCCTTTGCCGCGATCCTGCTGCGGGGTCAGACCAACCTGCTGCCGCCCAACCGCGGCCGCACGACCCTGGCCGAGATCGCCGGCCAGTATCCGGATGCCATCGCCCTGGTGGACGGCCCGGACGCCGAGATCGCCATCCCGGTCCTGCGCGTCGCCGCCCGCGGCGAGGCGGGCGAGGCCATGGGCCCCGTGCCCGCGATCCCTGGCGAGCAGACCGCCGTCCTGGCGTTCTCCTCCGGCAGTACTGGCACGCCCACGGCGCACGCCCGCAGCTGGACGGCCCTGCATGCGGTCACCGCCCAGGCCCTGGAGGCCCTCGACCTGGCGGGCCACCCCGGCCCCACCCTGGTCGGCACGGTACCGCCACAGCATATGTACGGCCTGGAATCGACCGTGCTGTATGCCCTGCTGGGGCACACCACGCTGCTGGCCGGACGCCCGTTCTACCCCGAGGACGTGCGCACGGCGCTGGCCGACAGCGCCCCGGCGGTGCTGGTGACCACGCCCTTCCACCTGAAGGCCTGCCTGCGCGCCGGCCTCGAGTGGCCGTCACCGACCCGCATCCTCTGCGCCACTGCGCCGCTGTCCCCGGATACCGCCGCCCGGGCCGAGCGGGTCTTCGGCTGCCCCCTCGACGAGATCTACGGCTGCACCGAGGCGGGGGCCATCGCCACGCGCCGCACGACCCGCGAGTCCGCCTGGACCACCTATCCCGGGGTAGAGATCCATCCCGGAGACACCGGGCGCGCGTGGGTCCGGGGCCCGCAACACCCCGAGCCGGTGCCGCTTCCGGACCATATCGAGGTGCAGGACACGCGCCTTTTCCGCATGGAGGGCCGTCTCGCCGATCAACTGAATATTGCCGGCAAGCGCGCCTCGCTGGCCGATTTGAACCGGCGCCTGAATGCCATCCCCGGGGTGCTCGACGGCGTCTTCATCCCTCCGGATCCCGAATCGGACACGCACGGCGTCACCCGCCTGGCGGCCCTGGTGGTCGCCCCGAAACGCAGCGAGGCCGAGATCCAGGCGGCACTGGCCGACTGCATGGACCCGCTGTTCCTGCCGCGCCCACTGGTGCGGGTTGACCACCTGCCGCGCTCGGCCACCGGCAAGCTGCCGCGTCAGGTCCTGCTGGACCTGCTCGCCCACCACGGCCAGTGCGCCTGACGGCGCGCCGCCCCATGCAACCGCCGGCCGTCCAGTCCACCATCCGCCGCATCGGGGCCGAGCACCCGTCCCTGCCCGGGCATTTTCCCGGCCACCCGGTGGTCCCCGGCGTGGTAATCCTCGATCAGGTGGCAGCGGTCGCGCGGGCCCACGGTCTCGGACCGGTCGCGGCCCTCCCGCAGGTCAAGTTCCTCGCGCCGCTGACACCGGAGGCCGCGTTTCGCATCGAGATCGACCCGCCCGGTCGTGGCGGGCGGCAGGGGTTTCGCGTCGTGGCCGCCGAGGGCGATCCGCCGGTCACCTTCTGTTCCGGCCAGCTGGTCACGCTCCACGACACCCCGGATCCATGAGCCGCGCCTGGTTCCAGCAGGCGGAACGGGGCTCGCCGCTGGCCCTGCGCATCATCCTGTGGGTGGCCCTCAATCTCGGGCGCCGGGCCAGCCGCGCGCTGCTGTACCCGATCACCGCGTATTTCCTGCTGTTCGCGCCGCAGTCGCGGCGGCACAGTCGCAATTACCTGCGCCGGGCGCTGCAGCGCGAGCCGCGGCTGGCGGACCTGGCGCGCCACCTGCACAGCTTCGCCGCAGTGATCCTCGACCGGGTCTTCCTGCTCGCCGGGCAGGATGCCTGCCTCGATATCCGGGTCCACAACCGCGAGACCTTCCTCGAACACGTGGACAGCGGCCGCGGCGCGATCCTGCTGGGCGCGCACCTCGGCAGCTTCGAGGCCCTGCGCGCCCTGGCGGTGGGCAAGTACGACTTCCCGGTGCGGGTCCTGATGTACAGCGACCACAATCAGAGCATCACCCAGGTCCTGGAGGCGCTGAATCCCGAAGTGGCCGCGTCGGTGATCCCGCTGGGGCGTACCGAGACCTTGATCCAGGCCCGCGAATGCCTGGATCGCGGGGAACTGATCGCCACCCTGGGCGACCGCGTCGCCGAGAGCGACAAGATGGTCGCCTGCGACTTCCTCGGCGACACCGCGCTGTTCCCCCAGGGGCCGTTGCTGCTGGCCGCGGTACTCAAGGTCCCGGTGATCCTGTGCTTCGGGCTCTATCGCGGCGGCAACCGCTACGATATCGTCTTCGAACCCTTCGCCGAGACCCTCGACGCCCCGCGCGGGCAGCGTGACGAGATCCTGGCCCAGTGGGTACAGCGCTATGCCGACCGCCTCGCGGCGCGGGTACGCGAAGCCCCCTACAACTGGTTCAATTTCTATGACTTCTGGGACGATGCATCCAAATAGGCGAGGCCACGGCCTTGGCCCGCGTATCCGCCAGTCCGGCATCACGCTGATCCTGGCCTTGGGTCTTCTCGCCCCTGTATCGGCCCTGGCCAACGACACCCTCGGCGCATTGCTGGAAGCCCTGACCACCGAGCGGGCAGCGACCCTCGCGTTCGAGGAGCGCCGCGACGATCCGATGCTGGAGTTCCCGGAGATACGTTCGGGCTCGCTGGCCTTCGAGCCCCCCGATACCCTTACCCGCCAGGTCGACGGCCCGCGGGGCGAGACCGTGCACATCGAGGGCGACACCCTCACCCTGGAACGGCGTGGCTCCAGCCGCGAGATCGACCTGAACGAACAGCCCGCCCTGGCCACCCTGACCGGCCTGTTCCGCGCCCTGCTGAACGGCGACCGCGAGCAACTGGAGGCCGATTTCGAGATCGAGCTGACGGGCGACATGGAGGCCTGGACCCTGGAGCTCGTCCCACGGGACCGCGCCCTGCGCCGCATGGTCCCCGAACTGACCCTGACCGGCGCCGGCGACGAACTACGCGAACTGATCACGGTCGAGTCCGGCGGACACCAAAGCCACATGCGCTTCGAGCCGCCGCAGTACGCGGACTAGGGAAACACTGATTGATGTGCCCGTCCCGCATCGCCCTGGGCCTGTGGCTGGCCGCGCTCACGC
Organism: Thioalkalivibrio sp. ALE28; assembly: GCF_000377425.1. Lineage (NCBI taxonomy): Bacteria > Pseudomonadati > Pseudomonadota > Gammaproteobacteria > Chromatiales > Ectothiorhodospiraceae > Thioalkalivibrio > Thioalkalivibrio sp. ALE28. The sequence goes on from NZ_KB898114.1 coordinate 10,120, forward strand.
TGGCCACGCTCACGCTGGCCCTGCGCGGCGAACTGGTTACCGACCTGCAGGGCTTTGCCCCGGACCCGATCAGCGCCGACGGCATCGTGCTGGATCCCGGGGCCGGCCCGGCCGGACGTATGCTGCTGCTGGCGATCGCCGGGGGCGAGGCGCGCGATCGGGCCGCGGCCAGCGATGCCCTGGTCGCCGCTCTGGAGGATGTCCCGGACGTGGCGGGCGTCCACAACGGCCGCCTGGACCCCGACGACCCGGCCCTGGAATTCCTGATCGAACATCGCTACCTGCTGAGCCCGCAGATCCATGCCGATGCCTTCAGCCAGGATGCCCTGCGCGAACACCTGCAGGCGCGCCGCGATGACCTCTCCAGCGCCGTCCCGGAGCTGCCCCGGGAACTGATCCCGCGCGACCCCACCGCCGAGACTCGGGTCGTTCTGGAGCAGCTCGCCACCACCGGCGGCCGGGCAACGACCGGGCCGGACGGGGTCTGGGTGACCCCCGATCGTGAACGGACGCTGCTGGTGCTGCGCAGCACCGCCGACGGCATGGACCTGGACGCCCAGGCGGCCCTGATCGAACGCACGCGCACCGCCTTCGCCGACCTCGACCCGCCGGAGCTGCGCCTGCAGATCGCCGGCCCGGCGGTCATCGCGGTGGAATCGCGGGCCACCATCCGAGGCGAGGTCACCTGGATCACCACCGGCGCCAGTATCGCCCTGGCCCTCCTGCTGCTGGCGGTGTTCCGCCACCCGCATCCGGTCTGGCTGGCGGCCGTACCGCTGGCGAGCGGCATCCTGATCGCGGCGGCGGTGGTCACTACGGTCTTCGGGCACCTGCACGGGATCGCGCTGGCCTTCGGCATCACCGTGCTGGGGATCGCCCTGGACTACCCCTTGCACCTGTTCGCCCATGCGCAGCGGCGCGACAGCCCGCACCTCGGGGACGCACGCCTGGCGCAGGCCGCGCGCGAACTGGGGCCCGTGATCGCCCTGGGCGCTGGCAGCACCGTGCTGGTGTTTGCCCTGATGGCCCTCACCGGCTTCTCCGGCATGGCGCAGCTGGGACTCTTCGTGCTGACCGGAGTGGCCGTGGCCGCCGTGACCACCCGCTGGGTCCTGCCGGTCCTGGTACCCGCCCGGTTGCAGCGCGAGGGCCTGCCGGCTCCGAGGCTGCCGGTCCCGGTCGCGCTCGCGCACCCCCCGGCGCTGGCCCGCTGGGGCGTCGCCCTGCTGGCCCTGGCCGCGGTCGCCGTGGTGGCGAGCGCCGATCCCTTTCCGTGGGAAGACCGCCTGTCCGCGCTGCACCCGGTGCCGGAGGAGCAGGTCACGCTGGACCAGGAGCTGCGGGGCGCACTGGGGCTACCGGACGTCCGCCACGCCCTGCTGATCACTGCCGACTCCGCGGAACGAGCCCTGCGCGCCAGCGAGGCCCTGGTCCCGGAGCTGGAAGCCCTGCGCGCGTCCGGGCTCGTGGACGGCTTCGGCCACCCCGCCGAGGTACTGCCAAGCCGGCAGCGCCAGCAACAACGCCAGGCCGCGCTGCCGCACCCCGATGACCTGCGCGAACGCCTGGCAGCGGCGAGCGCGGATCTCGGGTTCCGCGAGGGGGCCTTCGCACCCTTTGTGGAGGACATCTCGGCGGCTCGCGAGCAGGCACTTCTGGCCCCGGAGACCCTGCCGGACGGCCCCCTGCGCAACGCGCTCGACCCCCTGCTTCAGCCACACGAGGACGGCCAGGGCTGGACCGCCTGGGTCCGCCTGCAAGGGGTCCGGGATGACGAGGCCCTGGCGCGCTGGGCCGCGGACATCCCGCGGGCCGACCTGTCGGAACGGGAGGGGAACGGCGCAGGCGTGCACCACATCGATTTCTTCCGGGCCTCCGAGGAACTGGTCATCGGCTTCCGCGACGAGGCCCTGCAGCGCCTGGCGCTGGGTCTGGTGGCCGTCGCGCTCTTGCTGCTGGTCGCCACTCGGGCCCCGGGGCGCAGCCTGCGTATCCTGACGGCCGTCGGCACCGGCTTGCTGCTGACCCTGGCCGCACTGATCCTGCTGGGCGTCCGGCTGTCGCTGTTCCACCTGATCGCGCTGCTGCTGATCGCCGGGCTGTGTCTGGACTACGCGGTGTTCTTCAGCCGCCCCCTGCGGGATGCCGCGGCGCGCCTGCGCAACCTGCGCTCGGTCGGCGTCTGCGCGCTGTCGACCCTGGTGGTGTTCGGGCTGCTGGCCCTTTCCAGCCTTCCGGTCCTGCAGGCCCTGGGCCTCACGGTGGTGCTGGGCGTGGTATTTTCCTTCCTCGCGGCGGCCCTGCTGGCGCCCGAGGTCAACCTAGGAAAACGCTGATCCAGGCGAGGCCGCCTGACACCCATCCACCCGGAATCGCCTCCGGCCACTATCCACAGAACACGCCCCATGGACCCACTGGTCATCACCGCCCACACCCTGACAAGCGCTGCCGGAACCGGGATCGCCGCCAACGCCGAGGCCCTGCGCAACGGGGTCAGCGGGCTGCGCCCCTGCGATCTGGAAAGCGTGAGTCTGGACACCCACATCGGCCGCGTGCCCGGCGTGGAGGCCATCACCCTGGAAGGCGAGCTCGCCCCGTTTCAGTGCCGCAACAACCAGCTCGCCGAACTGGGCCTGCGCCAGGATGGCTTCGCCGACGCGGTGGCGGCGGCCGTTGCGCGCTACGGCGCCGATCGGGTGGCCGTGCTGCTGGGCACCAGCACCTCGGGCATCGCCGCCACCGAGGCCGCCTACCACCGGCGCGACCCGCAGACCGGGGCCCTGCCCCCGGATTACGACTACCAGCACACCCAGAACATGTTCTCGCTGGCCGATTTCGTCGCCACCCGCTTCGGCCTGTCGGGGCCGGCCCTGGTGGTCTCCACCGCCTGCTCGTCCAGCGCCAAGGTCTTCGCCGATGCCCGTCGCTACATGGCCGCGGGGCTTTGCGACGCGGCCGTGGTCGGCGGTGTCGACAGCCTGTGCGGCATGACGCTGTATGGCTTCAATGCCCTGCAACTGGTGGCCGCGCAGCCCTGCACCCCGCTGGACCGCGACCGCGCCGGGATCTCGATTGGCGAGGCCGCCGGCTTCTTCCTGCTGGAACGCCCCTCGCCGGATACCACGGGACCACGGCTGACCGGTCACGGCGAATCCAGCGACGCCCACCACATGTCCGCCCCGCACCCCGAGGGCCTGGGGGCCGCGACCGCCTTGCAACAGGCGCTGGAGCGCGGCGGACGGCGGGGCGACGAGATCGACTACGTGCTGATGCATGCCACCGCAACCCCGGCCAACGACGGCGCCGAGGCCCGCGCCCTGGTGCGCAGCCTGGGGCCGCGCCCGCGCGCCGTGGGCACCAAGGGTCTGACCGGACACACCCTGGGCGCCGCCGGCGCGGTGGGCGTGGCCCAGGCCCTGGCCAGTCTGGACGGCGGCTTTGTGCCACCCACGGCCGGCCTGAAGATGCTGGATCCGCAACTGGACCTCGAGGCCCGCGGCGAGGCGGAACCGCGCCCGGTACAACGGGTACTGGTGAATGCCTTCGGCTTTGGCGGCAACAACTGCAGCCTGCTGCTGGAGGCCGCGCCATGAAGGCCATTGGACTCCATGCCGTGGGGCTGCTGGGCCCGGGACTGGACGACTTCGCCAGTGCCCGCCCCGTGCTGGCCGGCGAGACCCCGCTGGCGAGCCGCGAGGTCCACGTCCCTCCGCCCGGGCTGCTTCCGGCCAACGAGCGCCGACGCACCACCGCCACCATCCGCCTCGCCCTGAAGGTCGCGGAAGAGGCCACCGAAGGGGCCGATCGCAGCCGGCTGCGCAGCGTGTTCGCGTCATCCTCCGGCGACATGGACATCATCGACCGCATCTGCGATGCCCTGACCCAGCCGGAGCCGGTAGTGTCGCCGGTGCAGTTTCACAACTCGGTGCACAATGCCCCGGCCGGCAACTGGTCGATCGCGACCCGCAACCCGGCGCCGGCCACGGCGCTGTCCGGCTACAACGCCAGCCTGGCCGCGGGGCTGCTGGAGGCCGCGACACTGCAGCTGGACGAGGGCGGCGACGTCCTGCTGGCCTGCTACGACGTGCCGTCCATGGACAGCTTCATCCACGTGCGGCCCATCCATCACCCCTTTGCCGTGGCCCTGCGCCTGGGCCCGGTGGACGGCGCACCCTGGCAGCTGCAGCTCGACCTCGGAGGGCCGGCCGCGGCCGACCCCTGCCACAGTGATGACCTGGAGGCGCTGCGCGCGAGCAATCCGGCCGCGCGCGCCCTGCCCCTGCTGGAACGGCTGGTCCGGGGCACGCCCGGAAATGTTACGCTTGAGGCGCCGCTGGGCCGGTCCCTGAACATCCGGGTCGGGCCCTGAACCATCCGCCCGGATCAGGAAGATCCCGCGCATGTCATCCCGACCCGAGACCCTGGATCACGAGGCCATCTGCCGGCTGCTGCCGCATGCCGGCGCAATGTGTCTGCTGGATACGGTGGAGGCCTGGTCCGACACCACCATCCATTGCCGTGCCGAAAGCCACCGCGACCCGGCCAACCCGCTGCGCGGCGAGGCCGGGCTGCATGCCCTGGCGGCGCTGGAATACGGCGCCCAGGGCATGGCCGTGCACGGCGCCCTGCTGGCCGATGCCGGGCCGGCGCGCGCCGGCTATCTGGCGGCGGTGCGGGATCTGCAGCTGCAGACCCGTCGCCTCGACAGCCTGGGAGCGGCACTGGAGATCCACGCGGACTGCATCCTGTCGGACCGCAACAGCTCCATCTACGACCTGCGCGTAAGCGCGGGCGCACAGCCGGTGCTGAGCGCCCGCGCGACCGTCATCCTGCAACCCGCCGACGACGAGGACAGCCCGTGACTGCACGCGCCCTGATTACCGGCGGCAGTGGCGCCATCGGCGCCGCCATCGGCCACGCCCTGGCCATGGCCGGCCACGAGGTCATCCTGCATGCCCATCGCAACGCCGCCGCGGCCGAGGCGACCGCCGATGCCATCCGGGCCGATGGCGGCCAGGCCCGGGTGCTGGTATTCGACATCACCGACGAGGGGGCCTGCCGCGAGACGCTGGAACCCCTCGCGGCCGAGCAGCCGGTACAGATCCTCGTCCACAACGCCGGCATCCACGACGACGCGCCACTGGCCGGGATGCGCCGCGAACAATGGGACCGCCCGATCGATGTCGGCCTCAACGGCTTCTACAACGTGACCCAGCCGCTGCTGCTGCCGATGATCACCACCCGCTGGGGCCGGGTGATCGCGATCTCCTCGGTAGCCGGGCAGATCGGCAATCGCGGCCAGACCAATTACGCGGCGGCCAAGGCCGGCCTGCACGGCGCCATCCGCTCGCTGGCCCAGGAGGTCGCCTCGCGCGGCATTACCGCCAACGCGGTCGCCCCCGGCATCATCGAGAGCCCCATGAGCGAGGGAAGCTTCGATGCCGAACATATCCGCAATCTGGTGCCGATGCGCCGCGCCGGCCGGCCCGAGGAGGTCGCGGGCGTGGTCGGCTTCCTGGCCAGCGACGCAGCCAGTTACGTCTCCGGCCAGGTGATCGGTGTCAACGGCGCCCTCGCCTGACGCCTCCATGAGCACGGTCGTCGCCCTGATCCCCGCCCACAACGAGGCGGCCACCATCGAAGCGGTGGTGGCCGGCGCCCGCGCGCAGGTGGACCGGGTGATCGTAGTGGACGACGGCTCCGAGGACGCCACCGCCCGCCTGATCGAGGATCAGGCCGAAGTCCTGCGCATGGACGAGAACAGTGGCAAGGCCAGCGCCCTGTGGGCCGGGATGCAGCATGCCCTGGCCACCGGCGCCGAGGCGGTGGTGACCCTGGATGCCGACGGCCAGCACGACACCACCGAGATCCCCGCGCTGGTCGCCGCGTGGCACGAGACGCCGAACCGGCTGGTCCTGGGCGCACGCCTCAAGGGCCGCGAGCACACCCCGCCGCTGCGCCTGTTCGGCAACCGCATGGCCGACTTCTGGATTGCCTGGGCCTCCGGGCAGCCCCTACGGGACTCCCAATCCGGCTTCCGCATCTACCCGGCCGCCCTGCTGCGGCGCCTGGACCTGGCCCACCACCGGGCCCGCGGCTTCGTGTTCGAGAGCGAGGCCCTGATCGTCGCCGAACGCCTGGGATTCCCGGCACGGGTGGTCCCGGTACGCTGCATCTACCCGGAAAACCACCGCCCCAGCCACTACCGGCCGACCGCGGATACCCTGCGGATCATCGCCATGGTTGCCGGCCGCCTGCTGCGCCGCGGAATGCGCCCGCTGGGGCTGCTGCGTTCGCTGGGCGTGATCCGCCGTTAGGGAGACGCTGATTGAATCGCACGTCCGCGTTGGTGCCCCCTGTTTTCCGAGACAAGGCGCGTCGTGCAGCGGGTAGTGGTTCTACCCGCAAG
>NZ_KB898115.1:0-16041 GCF_000377425.1 Thioalkalivibrio sp. ALE28
TGGACAGCTGGATTCCGGAGCCCGAGCGTGCCGTGGACGGCGCGTTCCTGATGCCGGTGGAAGATGTCTTCTCGATCTCCGGTCGTGGCACCGTGGTGACCGGTCGCGTCGAGCGCGGCGTGGTGAAGGTCGGCGAAGAAATCGAGATCGTCGGTATTCGCGACACCCAGAAGACCACCGTCACCGGTGTCGAGATGTTCCGCAAGCTGCTGGACCAGGGCGAGGCGGGCGACAACGTCGGTATCCTGCTGCGTGGCACCAAGCGTGACGACGTGCAGCGCGGTCAGGTGCTGTGCAAGCCGGGTTCGATCACCCCGCACACCCATTTCGAGGCCGAGGTGTACATCCTGGGCAAGGACGAGGGCGGTCGTCATACGCCGTTCTTCAATGGGTACCGCCCGCAGTTCTACTTCCGTACGACCGACGTGACGGGTTCGGTGGAACTGCCGGAAGGCACCGAGATGGTGATGCCGGGCGACAACGTCAAGATGACGGTGTCCCTGATCAACCCGATCGCGATGGAAGACGGGCTGCGCTTTGCGATCCGCGAAGGTGGCCGCACCGTCGGCGCCGGCGTCGTCTCCAAGATCATCGAGTGATACAGTAGACAAGTTGACAGATCGACCGCGAGAGGCGGCGCCGGGTGCGTCGTCTCTCGCGTTTGTTTCTTGTCGATTCGATTTATAGGCCAGTAGCTCAATTGGCAGAGCAGCGGTCTCCAAAACCGCAGGTTGGGGGTTCGAGTCCCTCCTGGCCTGCCATCTTCCGGATGGCGGCAGCACCGGGTGATACGTATTCATGAGTGAACAATCGGAACAGACCGGCGTGCTTGATACCGTCAAGCTCGCGGTGGCCGTGGCGCTGCTGATTGCCGGCGTCATGGGCTTCTATTGGTTCCAGGACGAATCCACTCTGATTCGCGTCCTCGGGCTGCTCGCCGTTGTGGGGGTCGCCATCGGCATCGGGATGACGACCGCCAAGGGCAGCCAGCTCGCCGGCTTCATGGGCAACGCGCGCACCGAGGTGCGCAAGATGGTGTGGCCCACCCGCGTCGAGACGACCCAGACCACGCTGATCGTCATTGCTGTCGTGATCCTGGTGGGGATCTTCCTCTGGCTCCTGGACATGTTCCTGGGCTGGGGCATCAGTCGGTTCATCGGATAAGCATCAGGATTCTCGACCATGGCACTACGCTGGTACGTCGTACAGGCATTCTCGGGTTTCGAGGCGCAGGTGAAGCGGTCCCTGGAGGAGCGCATCGAGCGCTTCGGCATGCAGGATCACTTTGGCGAGATCCTCGTCCCCACCGAGGAGGTCGTCGAGATGAAGGACGGCCAGAAGCGCAAGAGCGAACGCAAGTTCTTCCCCGGCTACGTGCTGGTGCAGATGGACCTGAACGACGAGGCCTGGCACCTGGTGAAGGCCGTGCCGCGCGTGCTCGGCTTTATCGGCGGGACGGCCGATCGCCCGGCCCCGATTAGCGACAAGGAAGCCGACGCCATCCTGCAGCGCATGCAGGAAGGCGCCGAGAAGCCGCGCCCGAAGGTCCTGTTCGAGGTGGGCGAGATGGTTCGCGTGATCGATGGGCCGTTCAACGACTTCAACGGCGTGGTCGAAGAGGTCAACTACGACAAGAGCCGCCTGCTGGTGGCCGTCCAGATTTTCGGCCGCTCGACGCCCGTGGAACTGGAGTTCCACCAAGTCGAGAAAACCTGACCGACGCGCAAGCGTCGTTACCTGCTGATCGGGGAGCCGCGAGGCGTTCGCACCCGAGGGAGTTCTCATGGCAAAGAAAATCGAAGCGTATATCAAGCTTCAGGTCCCGGCCGGCAAGGCCAACCCGAGCCCGCCCGTGGGCCCCGCGCTGGGTCAGCGCGGTGTGAACATCATGGAGTTCTGCAAGGCGTTCAACGCGCAGACCCAGGAAATGGAGCCCGGTCTGCCGATCCCGGTGGTCATCACCGTGTACGCCGATCGCAGCTTCACGTTCATCACCAAGACGCCGCCGGCGGCGATCCTGCTGAAGAAGGCCGCGGGCATCCAGTCCGGGTCCGGTCAGCCGAATACCAACAAGGTGGGTACGGTCACCCGTGCCCAGCTGGAAGAGATCGCGAAGACCAAGGAACCCGACCTGACGGCGGCGGATCTGGATGCCGCGGTCCGTACCATTGCCGGTAGTGCCCGCAGTATGGGCCTCGAAGTGGAGGGTCTCTGACATGGCAAAGCTTTCCAAGCGTATGCAGGCCATCCGCGAGAAGGTCGAACCGACTCGTCTGTATCCGGTGACCGAGGCCTTTGATCTCCTGCGGGACCTGCCCAAGGCCAAGTTCCGCGAGTCGGTCGATGTCGCCGTGAACCTGGGCGTTGATCCGCGCAAGTCCGATCAGGTGGTGCGTGGTTCCACCGTGCTGCCGCACGGCAACGGCAAGACCGTTCGCGTGGCCGTGTTCACCCAGGGTGCCAACGCCGATGCGGCGAAGGAAGCTGGCGCCGACGTGGTCGGCATGGACGACCTCGCCGAACAGGTGAAGGCCGGTCAGATGGACTTCGACGTGGTGATCGCCTCCCCGGACGCGATGCGCGTGGTGGGTCAGTTGGGCCAGATCCTCGGGCCGCGCGGCCTGATGCCGAACCCGAAGGTCGGCACCGTGACCCCCGATGTGGCCACCGCGGTGACCAACGCCAAGGGCGGTCAGGTGCGCTATCGCACCGACAAGGGCGGCATCGTGCACTGCACGATCGGCGCGGCGGATTTCGAATCCAGCGCGCTTGCCGAGAACCTGAACGCCCTGCTGGCCGATCTGGTCAAGATGAAGCCGGCGACCTCCAAGGGTCAGTACGTCAAGGGCGTGGTGGTCTCGACCACCATGGGTCCGGGCGTCAAGGTCGATCAGGGCTCGCTGAGCCTCTGAGCAACAACATTCGGTTTTTGGTCGGCTGTCGCGCAAGCGGCACGCCATCCAAGACCGCAGGCGCGGGGCCTTCGGGCCCGGCTTAATACCCCAGCCTGCGCAGATGGTGTCACCCGATTCAGGAAGTACCTGCGACGGGAGCACCGCAGTACCGGGTTCGCCCGGTTTCACGACCGCCTTCGGGTGGTCTTACTAGAGGAGAGTCAACGTGGCTTTGAATCTCGATGACAAGAAGGTGATTGTCTCGGAACTGGCTACGGTTGCTGCCTCGGCACATTCCGCGGTCGCCGCGGAATATCGGGGTCTCTCGGTAGCGCAGATGACCGACCTGCGTCGGCAGGCACGGTCCTCCGGTGTCTATCTGCGAGTGGTGAAGAACAACCTCGCCAAGCGTGCCATTGAGGGGACGGATTTCGAGTGCATGCAGCCCGAGCTGCATGGCCCGCTGATCCTGGCCTTCAGTGAAGAGGAGCCCAGCTCCGCCGCGCGCCTGGTGAAGGACTTCGCCAAGGAAAACGATCAGCTGAAGGTCCGGCTGGTGTCCTTTGGTGGGCAGCTCATGGGGGCGAATGATCTCGATCGCCTCGCGAGCCTGCCGACGCGTGAAGAGGCCCTTGCGCAGCTTCTCGCCACCATGAAGGCGCCGCTCGACAAGTTCGCCCGTACGGTGAACGAAGTCCCCGGCAAGCTGGTGCGTACCGTTGCAGCAATCCGTGACCAGAAACAGGCAGCCTGAACCCTTACCGCCTTTTTCTGCAGCAAGTACTGAATGAATTCGGGTACGACCCGTTAGGAGAGTTAGAAATGGCCGTTTCGAAAGAAGATATCCTGGAAGCCATCGGCAACATGACGGTCCTCGAGATCGTGGACCTGATCAGCGAGATGGAAGAGAAGTTCGGCGTGTCCGCCGCTGCCGCCGTCGCGGCTGCCCCGGCCGCTGCCGGTGGCGGTGAAGCCGCCGCCGCCGAAGCCAAGGACGAGTTCGACGTCGTGATGTCCAGCTTCGGCGACAACAAGGTCGGCGTGATCAAGGTCGTGCGCGGCCTGACCGGTCTGGGTCTGAAGGAAGCCAAGGAAATGGTCGAAGGCGTTCCGGCGACCGTGAAGGAAGGCGCGCCGAAGGAAGAGGCCGAGAAGATGAAGACGGAACTGGAAGAAGCGGGCGCCACCGTCGAACTGAAGTAAGAAGGCGCTTGCGCCTGTTGTTTTCGTGTACATCACGAAGCCCTGAGGCTGGCGGCCGTTTGGTCGTCAGCCTCAGCCCGTGGTGGCGCGGGTTTTGTTCCGCGTTGTTCAGCTAGCCTCCGAGGTAAGCCATGGCCCTCAGTTATACCGAAAAGAAACGTATCCGCAAGGACTTCGGGAAGCGTCCCCAGATCCTCGACGTCCCGTACCTGCTCGAGACCCAGTTGACGTCCTATCGGGATTTCCTGCAGGCGGACCAAGCGCCGGACGGGCGTGACTCCCTGGGCCTGCACGCGGCGTTTCAGTCGGTATTCCCCATCGTCAGCTATTCCGGTCATGTCCAGCTCGAGTACGTGAGCTACCGCCTGGGCGAGCCGATGTTCGACGTGAAGGAATGCCAGATCCGTGGTGTGACCTATGCGGCCCCGCTGCGCGTGCTGCTGCGCCTCGTGATCCACGACAAGGAAGCCCCGGCGGGCTCCACCGTGGTCAAGGAGGTCAAGGAGCAGGAGGTCTACATGGGCGAGATGCCACTCATGACCGAGAACGGCACCTTCGTCATCAATGGCACCGAACGCGTGATCGTGTCGCAGCTGCACCGCTCCCCCGGTGTGTTCTTCGACAGCGACAAGGGCAAGACGCAGGGCAGCGCGCAGAAGCTGCTCTATAACGCCCGCATCATTCCGTACCGCGGTTCCTGGCTGGACTTCGAGTTCGACGCCAAGGACGGGGTATACGTGCGCATCGACCGTCGCCGCAAGCTGCCGGCGTCGATCCTGCTGCGCGCACTGGGCATGGATACCGAAGAGATCCTGGCCACCTTTTTCGAATTCAACCAGCTCACCCTCGACGAGGATGGTGGCGAGCTGGACCTGATCCCCGAGCGCATGCGCGGCGAGACCGCCGTGGTGGATATCACCGACGGTGACAAGGTCATCGTCGAGGCGGGTCGCCGCATCACGCCCCGCCACATCCGGGAGATCGAGAAGGCCGGCATCAACACCCTGCGGGTGCCGGACGAATACCTGCTGGGCCGGGTGCTGGCCAAGGGCGTGGTGGACGAGTCCACCGGCGAACTGATCGCCGGCGCCAACGACGCGCTGACCCAGGAGCTGCTGGACAAGCTGCGCGCCGAGGGCGTGAAGACCCTGCAGACGATCTACACCAACGACTACGACCATGGTCCGTACATGTCGGACACCCTGCGTCTGGACCCGACCAAGACGCAGCTGGAGGCGCAGGTCGAGATCTACCGCGTGATGCGCCCGGGCGAGCCGCCGACCAAGGACGCCGCGGAGAACCTGTTCTCCAACCTGTTCTTCTCGGAGGATCGCTACGACCTCTCCGCCGTAGGCCGCATGAAGTTCAACCGTCGCGTGGGTCGCGAGACCGACGAGGGCGAGGGCGTGCTGTCGCCGGAGGACATCCTGGATGTGCTGAAGGTCCTGATCGACCTGCGCAACGGCAACGGTCGCACCGACGACATCGACCACCTGGGCAACCGCCGCATCCGCAGCGTGGGCGAGATGGCCGAGAACCAGTTCCGTCTGGGCCTGGTGCGGGTCGAGCGCGCGGTCAAGGAACGTCTGACCGTCGCCGAGAGCGAGGGCCTGATGCCGCAGGAGCTGATCAACGCCAAGCCGGTGGCGGCCGCGGTCAAGGAGTTCTTCGGGTCCAGCCAGCTGTCGCAGTTCATGGACCAGAACAACCCGCTGTCCGAGGTCACCCACAAGCGCCGCATCTCCGCGCTGGGCCCGGGCGGCCTGACCCGCGAACGTGCCGGCTTCGAGGTGCGCGACGTGCATCCGACGCACTACGGTCGCGTCTGCCCGATCGAGACCCCGGAAGGTCCGAACATCGGCCTGATCAATTCTCTGGCGGTGTACGCCCGCACCAACCGCTACGGCTTCCTGGAGACGCCGTACCGCAAGGTCGAGGACGGCAAGGTCACCGAGGAGATCGTCTACCTCTCCGCGATCGAGGAGAGCCAGTACGTGATCGCCCAGGCGAACGCGGCCATGGACGACGAAGGCCGTCTGAGCGACGACCTCGTCTCCTGCCGTCACCAGGAAGAGTTCACGATCTCGACCCCGGACAAGATCCAGTACATGGATATCTCGCCGAAGCAGATCGTGTCGGTGGCGGCCGCGCTGCTGCCGTTCCTGGAGCACGATGACGCGAACCGCGCCCTGATGGGTGCGAACATGCAGCGTCAGGCCGTGCCGTGCCTGCGTGCCGACAAGCCGCTGGTGGGCACCGGCATCGAGCGCGCCGTCGCCATCGACTCCGGCTCCGCGATCGTCGCCAAGCGCGGCGGGACTGTGGACTCGGTCGATGCCGGTCGCGTGGTGGTCCGGGTCAACGACGACGAGACCGTGGCCGGCGAGCCGGGCGTGGACATCTACAACCTGACCAAGTACTCGCGTTCCAACCAGAACACCTCCATCAACCAGCGGCCGCTGGTCGCGGTGGGCGACGAGATCGCCCGCGGCGACGCGATCGCGGACGGCTCCTCCACCGACATGGGTGAGCTGGCGCTGGGCCAGAACATGATGGTCGCGTTCATGCCGTGGAACGGCTACAACTTCGAGGACTCGATCCTGATCTCGGAGCGGGTGGTGCAGGAGGACCGCTACACCACCATCCATATCGAGGAGCTCAACTGTGTCGCCCGCGACACCAAGCTGGGCCAGGAAGAGATCACCGCGGATATCCCGAACGTCTCCGAGTCCCTGCTGAACAAGCTGGACGAGTCCGGCGTCGTGTATGTCGGCGCCGAGGTGAATCCGGGCGATATCCTGGTGGGCAAGGTGACGCCGAAGGGCGAGACCCAGCTGACGCCGGAAGAGAAACTCCTGAGGGCGATCTTCGGCGAGAAGGCCTCCGACGTGAAGGACACCTCCCTGCGCGTCCCGTCCGGCATCGAGGGCACGGTGATCGACGTGCGCGTGTTCACCCGCGACGGTGTGGAGAAGGACGCCCGCGCCAAGTCGATCGAGGCCGACGATCTGGCCGCCGTGCAGAAGGACCTGAAGGACCAGCTGCGCATCTACGAGGACGATATCTACGCTCGCGTGGAGAAGCTGCTGGTCAACAAGACCGCCGCCGGCGGGCCGGACGGCCTCGGTGACGGCTCCAAGGTCACCAAGAAGTACCTGCAGGGTCTGTCCCGCGACAAGTGGTTCGAGGTGCGGCTGAAGGACGACGCGGTCAACTCCCAGCTGGAGGACCTTGGTCGTCAGATCCAGGACCAGCACGAGGCGTTCGAGAAGAAGTTCGAGCACCAGAAGGCCAAGCTGGCCGCGGGCGACGACCTGCCGCCGGGCGTGCAGAAGATGGTCAAGGTGTACGTGGCCGTGAAGCGTCGCCTGCAGCCGGGCGACAAGATGGCCGGTCGCCACGGCAACAAGGGCGTGATCTCGATGATCGTGCCGGAAGAGGACATGCCGTTCCTCGAGGACGGGACCCCGGTCGACGTGGTGCTGAACCCGCTGGGCGTGCCCTCGCGCATGAACGTCGGGCAGGTGCTGGAGGTTCACCTCGGGTGGGCCGCCAAGGGCCTGGGCGACAAGATCAACCGCATGCTCGAGGCCCAGGCCGAGATCGCGAAGCTGCGCGAGTTCCTCGACAAGATCTACAACCACCGCGAGCGCAAGGTGGACCTCGACTCCATGTCGGATGCCGAGATCATCACCCTGTGCAGGAACCTGCGCGGTGGCGTGCCGATGGCGACGCCGGTATTCGACGGTGCCGAAGAGGCCGAGATCAAGGAGATGCTGCGCCTGGCGGACCTGCCCGAGACCGGGCAGGCCCAGCTCTACGATGGCCGCACCGGCGACGAATTCGATCGCCCGGTCACCGTGGGCTACATGCACATGCTGAAGCTGAACCACCTGGTGGACGACAAGATGCATGCGCGTTCCACCGGCCCGTACTCGCTGGTTACCCAGCAGCCGCTGGGCGGCAAGGCACAGTTCGGCGGTCAGCGCTTCGGCGAAATGGAGGTCTGGGCACTGGAGGCCTACGGCGCCGCCTACACCCTGCAGGAGATGCTGACGGTGAAGGCGGACGACGTGCAGGGCCGTAACAAGATGTACAAGAACATCGTTGACGGTGAGCACCACATGGAGGCCAACGTCCCCGAGTCGTTCAACGTGCTCATGAAGGAGATCAAGGCGCTCGGCATCAATATCGAGCTCGAGCAGGACTGATCTTCTCCGATCCGATTGTGATCCGACGGGGCGTGCGCGCCCCTCGAAACCAAGTTTGTGAGGCAAGCGAATGAAAGACCTCCTGAATCTGTTCAAGCAGCAGACCCAGCCGGAAGAGTTCGATGCGATCCGCATCGGCCTGGCGTCCTCGGACCAGATCCGTTCCTGGTCCTTTGGCGAGGTGAAGAAGCCGGAGACCATCAACTACCGGACCTTCAAGCCGGAGCGTGACGGCCTGTTCTGCGCGAAGATCTTCGGGCCGGTGAAGGACTATGAGTGCCTGTGCGGCAAGTACAAGCGCCTGAAGCATCGCGGCGTGGTCTGCGAGAAGTGCGGCGTCGAGGTTACCCAGACCAAGGTGCGCCGCGAGCGCATGGGGCATATCGACCTGGCCTCGCCGGTCGCCCATATCTGGTACCTGAAGAGCCTGCCGTCCCGCATCGGCCTGCTGCTGGACATGACCCTGAAGGACATCGAGAAGGTGCTCTACTTCGAGTCCTTCATCGTGACCGATCCGGGCTTCACCACGCTCGAGAAGCGCCAGCTCCTGACCGACGAGGAATACCTCGAGGCAATGGAAGAGCACGGCGACGACTTCACCGCGCTGATGGGCGCCGAGGCCGTGCTGAGCCTGCTGAAGGAGATGGATCTGCCGGCCGAGGCTGCCAAGCTGCGCCAGGAGCTGGCCGAGACCGGCTCCGAGACCAAGATCAAGCGTCTGGGCAAGCGGCTCAAGCTGGTCGAGTCCTTCCTCGAGTCCGGCAACAAGCCGGAGTGGATGATCATGAAGGTCCTGCCGGTGCTGCCGCCGGACCTGCGTCCGCTGGTGCCGCTGGACGGTGGCCGCTTCGCGACCTCCGACCTGAACGACCTGTATCGCCGGGTGATCAACCGTAACAACCGGCTGCGCCGCCTGCTGGAGCTGAACGCCCCGGACATCATCGTGCGCAACGAAAAGCGCATGCTGCAGGAGTCCGTGGATGCGCTGCTGGACAACGGGCGTCGCGGTCGTGCGATCACCGGCACCAACAAGCGCCCGCTGAAATCCCTGGCCGACATGATCAAGGGCAAGCAGGGCCGCTTCCGCCAGAACCTGCTGGGCAAGCGCGTCGACTACTCCGGTCGTTCCGTGATCGTGGTCGGTCCGACTCTGCGCCTGCACCAGTGCGGCCTGCCCAAGCGCATGGCGCTGGAACTGTTCAAGCCGTTCATCTTCGGCAAGCTGCAGCGCCGTGGCCTGGCCACGACCATCAAGGCCGCCAAGAAGGCCGTGGAGAAGGAAGGCCCCGAGGTCTGGGACATCCTCGAAGAGGTGATCCGCGAGCACCCGGTGATGCTGAACCGTGCCCCGACCCTGCACCGCCTGGGCATCCAGGCCTTCGAACCGGTGCTGATCGAGGGCAAGGCGATCCAGCTGCATCCGCTGGTCTGTGCCGCGTTCAACGCCGACTTCGACGGTGACCAGATGGCCGTGCACGTGCCGCTGTCGCTGGAGGCCCAGCTGGAGGCGCGCACGCTGATGCTGTCCTCCAACAACGTGCTGTCGCCGGCCAACGGCGAGCCGATCATCGTGCCGTCGCAGGATATCGTGCTGGGTCTGTACTACCTGTCGCGCGAGAAGGTCAACGCCAAGGGCGAAGGGATGACCTTCTCCGACGTGGACGAGGTGCACCGCGCCTACGAGCACAAGCAGGTGGACCTGCATGCGCGCATCACCGTGCGCATCGCGGACACCATGGCCGACGTCGCCGAGGGCGAAGCGCTCCCGTCCATGCGCGTGGAGACCACGGTCGGTCGCGCGATCCTGTCGCGCATCATGCCCAAGGGTCTGCCGTTCGAGCTGATTGATCGCGAGCTGAACAAGAAGGCGATCTCCGGGCTGATCAACTCCTGCTACCGCCGCCTGGGCCTGAAGGACACGGTCGTGTTCGCGGACCAGCTGATGTACGCGGGCTTCTACTACTCCACCCGTGCCGGCGTGTCCTTCTGCGCCGACGACATGGTGATCCCGGACGAGAAGCACCCGATCCTGCAGGGCGCCGAGGACCAGGTGAAGGAGATCGAGGATCAGTACGCCTCGGGTCTCGTCACCAAGGGCGAGCGCTACAACAAGGTCGTGGACATCTGGTCGCACTGCAATGACCAGGTCGCCAAGGCCATGATGGAGCGCCTCGGCAAGGAGCAGGTCACCAACAAGGACGGCGAAACGGTCGAGCAGAACTCGTTCAACTCGATCTTCATGATGGCCGATTCCGGCGCGCGTGGTTCCGCCGCGCAGATCCGGCAGCTGGCCGGCATGCGCGGCCTGATGGCCAAGCCGGACGGCTCCATCATCGAGACGCCGATCACCGCGAACTTCCGCGAGGGTCTGAACGTCCTGCAGTACTTCATCTCGACCCACGGGGCGCGCAAGGGCCTGGCCGATACCGCGCTGAAGACCGCGAACTCGGGTTACCTGACCCGTCGCCTGGTGGATGTCTCCCAGGACGTTGTGGTGACCGAGCCGGACTGCGGCACCGAGCAGGGCCTGTTGATGAAGCCGATCATCGAGGGTGGCGACGTCGTGGAGCCGCTGCGCGATCGCGTGCTGGGGCGTACCACCGCGGTGGACGTACTCCGCCCGGGCACTGACGAGGTGCTGGTGCCCGCGGGCACCCTGCTGGACGAGGCCATGGTGGACACCCTGGACGGCGCGTCGGTGGACGAGGTGCTGGTGCGTTCGGCGATCACCTGCGAGACCCGCCAGGGCATCTGCGCCAAGTGCTACGGGCGTGATCTGGCCCGTGGCCACGAGGTCAACGCCGGGGAGGCCGTGGGCGTCATCGCCGCGCAGTCGATCGGCGAGCCGGGTACCCAGCTGACCATGCGTACCTTCCACATCGGCGGGGCCGCGAGCCGCGCGGTGACGGTCAGCGCGATCCAGGTGAAGAACTCCGGGGCCGTGCGTCTGCACAACCTGAAGACGGTCACCAACAAGGCCGGTAACCTGGTCGCGGTATCGCGTTCCGGCGAGCTGGGCGTGATCGACGATCAGGGCCGTGAGCGCGAGCGTTACAAGATCCCGTACGGCGCGACCATCACGGTCCATGATGGCGACACCGTCGAGGCCGGCCAGGAGGTCGCGACCTGGGATCCGCATACCCATCCGATTGTCACTGAGGTGGCCGGTAACATCCGTCTGGCGGATTTCGTCGAGAACGTCACCGTCACCAAGGAGACCGACGAGTTCACCGGGCTGTCGTCCAACGTGGTGCTGGATCCGAAGAGCCGCTCGTCGGCCGGAAAGGACCTGCGCCCGACGGTCAAGCTGCTGGACGACGACGGCAACGAGGTGTACATCCCGGGCACCGACATGCCCGCGCAGTACATGCTGCCGGCCAACGCGATCTTCAACCTGGAGGACAACGCCCGGGTCGAGGTCGGTGACGTCATCGCGCGCCTGCCGCAGGAGTCCTCCAAGACCCGTGACATCACCGGGGGTCTGCCCCGCGTGGCCGACCTGTTCGAGGCACGCCGTCCGAAGGAGCCGGCGGTGCTGGCGGAGATCTCGGGTACCGTGTCGTTCGGCAAGGAGACCAAGGGCAAGCAGCGCCTGGTGATCACCCCGGACAAGGGCGACCCGGTCGAGATGCTGATCCCGAAGCTGCGGACCGTGAACGTCTTCGAGGGCGAGCGCGTGGAGCGTGGCGAGGTCGTAGTCGATGGCGAGCTGGATCCGCACGACATCCTGCGCCTGCGCGGTGTCACCACCCTGGCCGAGTACCAGGTGCAGGAGATCCAGGACGTCTACCGCCTGCAGGGCGTGAAGATCAACGACAAGCACATCGAGGTGATCGTCCGCCAGATGATGCGCAAGGTGAACATCGTGGACGCCGGCGATACCAAGTTCCTCGCCGGGGACCAGGTCGATCGCGTGCGTGTCCTCGAGGAGAACGAACAACTGGGTGCGGATCAGCAGCCGGCGACCTACGAGCGCGTGCTGCTCGGGATCACCAAGGCCTCGCTGGTCACCGAGTCGTTCATCTCCGCGGCCTCCTTCCAGGAGACCACCCGCGTACTGACCGAGGCGTCCACCCGGGGCGCCCGCGACGACCTGCGCGGTCTGAAGGAGAACGTGATTGTCGGGCGCCTGATCCCCGCCGGGACGGGCCTCGCCTACCACAAGGAGCGCCGTCGCAAGCGCGCGCTGGAAATGCCCGAGTTCGAGGCGGTCGAGGAGACCCAGGCGGCCACCGCCGAGTCCGAGCCCGCCACCACCGATCCGGGTACCGCGGAAGACGGGTCCGAGTGACCCGTCCCATCTTGACACTCACGGGGGCGGCGATTAGAATTCCGCTCCCTCGACAGGCCGGTCTCGGCGCCGGCCTGTCGTTATTTTTAGGCTAGGAGAAAGGGTTTCATGGCCACGATCAACCAGTTGGTACGCAAGCCCCGCAAGCGCCCCGTCGAAAAGAGCGATGTGCCGGCGCTGCAGGGTTCCCCGCAGAAGCGCGGGGTCTGCACCCGTGTCTACACGACCACCCCGAAAAAGCCGAACTCGGCGCTGCGCAAGGTTGCGCGCGTGCGGCTGACCAATGGCTACGAAGTCAGTAGCTACATCGGCGGGGAAGGCCACAACCTGCAGGAGCACTCGGTGGTCCTGATCCGTGGCGGCCGCGTGAAGGACCTCCCGGGTGTGCGCTACCACACGGTGCGCGGCAGCCTGGATACCCAGGGCGTGCAGAAGCGTGCCCAGGGCCGGTCCAAGTACGGCACCAAGCGTCCCAAGAAATCCTAACCGAGATCCAGTCCGGGAACTGAAACATGTCTAGAAGAGCAGCTGCCCCCAAGCGTCACATCCTCCCCGACCCGAAGTTCGGAAGCGAGCGCCTGGCCAAGTTCATCAACACGGTCATGCGTGACGGCAAGAAATCCGTCGCCGAGCAGGTCGTGTACGGCGCCCTGGACCAGATCGAGTCCAAGCAGGGCGACGGGATGGGCGCGCTGGAGCGTGCCCTGGACAACATCCGTCCGCGCGTCGAGGTCAAGTCGCGCCGCGTCGGTGGCGCGACCTATCAGGTTCCGGTGGAAGTCCGCTCGGTGCGTCAGGACGCGCTGGCGATGCGCTGGGTGGTCGAGGCCGCCCGCAAGCGTGGCGAACGGACCATGGCCCTGAAGCTGGCTGGCGAACTGATGGACGCCGCCGACAGCAAGGGCTCGGCCGTGAAGAAGCGCGAAGACACTCACCGCATGGCGGAAGCGAACAAGGCGTTCGCCCATTTCCGCTGGTAAATCTGTTTAGAGAGGCTCACCGTGGCACGCAAGACCCCACTTAAGCGCTACCGGAACATCGGGATCAGCGCGCACATCGACGCCGGCAAGACGACGACGACCGAACGCATCCTGTTCTACACCGGTCTGTCGCACAAGATCGGCGAGGTGCATGACGGTGCAGCCGTGATGGACTGGATGGAGCAGGAGCAGGAGCGCGGGATCACCATCACCTCCGCGGCGACCACCAGCTTCTGGTCCGGCATGGCCAAGCAGTTCGACGAGCACCGGGTGAATATCATCGATACCCCCGGGCACGTGGACTTCACCATCGAAGTCGAGCGCTCCATGCGTGTGCTCGACGGCGCGGTCATGGTGTACTGCGCGGTCGGTGGCGTGCAGCCGCAGTCCGAGACCGTGTGGCGCCAGGCGACCAAGTACGCCGTGCCGCGTATGGCGTTCGTGAACAAGATGGACCGCGCCGGCGCCGACTTCCTGCGCGTCTATGAACAGATGAAGGAACGCCTGCAGGCGAACCCGGTCCCGATCCAGCTGCCGATCGGCGCGGAGGACCAGTTCAAGGGCGTGATCGACCTGGTGAAGATGCAGGCCATCTACTGGGACGAGGACAACTTCGGGATCTCCTTCGAGTACAAGGATATTCCGGACGAGCTGAAGGCCGACGCCGAGAAGTGGCGCGAGAACATGCTCGAGGCGGCCGCCGAGGCCAACGAAGAGCTGATGGACAAGTACCTCAACGAGGGCACCCTCAGCGAGGAAGAGATCAAGTCTGCGCTGCGCCACCGCACCATCGAGCTCGAGATCGTGCCGATGCTGTGCGGCTCCGCGTTCAAGAACAAGGGTGTGCAGGCGATGCTCGACGCGGTCGTCGAGTACCTGCCGTCGCCGGAAGAGGTCAAGGCCATCAAGGGCGTCAAGGCCGGCACCGAGGAGCCGGTCGAGAAGCACGCCTCCGATGACGAGCCGTTCGCCGCGCTGGCGTTCAAGATCATGACCGACCCCTACGTCGGCTCGCTGACCTTCGTGCGCGTCTACTCTGGCGTGCTGTCGGCCGGCGACTCGGTCCTGAACACGCAGAACAATCGACGCGAGCGCATCGGCCGCATCCTGCAGATGCACTCGAACTCCCGCGAGGAGATCAAGGAGCTGCGCGCGGGTGACATCGGCGCCGTGGTCGGTTTGAAGGACCTGTACACCGGGACCACGCTGTGCGACCCGAACGACCCGGTCGAACTGGAGCGCATGGAGTTCCCGGATCCGGTGATCTCCATCGCGGTCGAGCCGAAAACCAAGACCGACCAGGAAAAGATGGGTATCGCGCTGAACAAGCTGGCGCAGGAAGATCCATCGTTCCGCGTGCGGACCGACGAGGAATCCGGGCAGACCATCATCTCCGGCATGGGCGAGCTGCACCTGGAGGTGCTGGTCGACCGCATGAAGCGGGAATTCAAGGTCGAGGCGAACGTGGGTCAGCCCCAGGTGGCCTACCGCGAGACCATCCGCAAGACGGTCGAACAGGAAGGCAAGTTCGTGCGCCAGTCCGGTGGTCGCGGACAGTACGGTCACGTCTGGATCCGCATCGAGCCGCTGGAGCCGGGCGAAGGCTACAAGTTCGAGAACGCCATCGTGGGTGGTGTGGTGCCGAAGGATTACATCCCGGCCGTCTCCAAGGGCATCGAAGAACAGATGGCCAACGGTGTGCTCGCCGGGTATCCGGTCGAGGACGTCAAGGTCACGCTGTTCGACGGTTCCTACCATGACGTCGACTCCAACGAGATGGCGTTCAAGGTGGCCGGTTCGATGGCCTTCAAGGAAGGCGCCCTGAAGGCGGGTGCCGTGCTGCTCGAGCCGATGATGAAGGTCGAGGTCGAGACGCCCGAGGAGTACATGGGCGACGTGATGGGCGACCTCAATCGCCGCAGGGGTCTGGTGAAGGGCATGGAAGACGTGGCCGGCCAGAAGCTGCTGAAGGCCGAGGTGCCGCTGTCCGAGATGTTCGGCTACTCGACCCAGCTGCGCTCGATGAGCCAGGGCCGCGCGACCTACTCGATGGAATTCGAGAAGTACGCCGAGGCCCCCGCCCAGATCGCCGAGGCGGTTGCCGCCAAGGCGTCCTGATACCGAATTCGCGTTATTTGAAAGAACTGCAAGAGGTTTGAGCTGTGTCCAAGGAAAAGTTCGAGCGTAAGAAGCCGCATGTGAATGTGGGGACGATTGGTCATGTGGACCATGGGAAAACGACGCTGACGGCGGCGATGACGGCGGTGCTGGGCAAGAAGTACGGGAGCGAAGCCCGTGCGTTTGACCAGATCGACAATGCGCCGGAAGAGAAGGCGCGCGGGATCACGATTGCGACCGCGCACGTCGAATACGAAAGCGACATTCGCCACTATGCGCACGTCGACTGCCCCGGGCACGCGGACTATGTGAAGAACATGATCACGGGTGCGGCGCAGATGGAC
>NZ_KB898116.1:0-14693 GCF_000377425.1 Thioalkalivibrio sp. ALE28
CTGACACTGATCCGCCTGCCGGTGGCCCGTCTCTGGTCCGACCCCGAGACGATGCCGACGGAGTTCGAGGGTTCCGTGACTCCGCTGGGCGAGGCATCGACCAAGGAGACAACGGAGTCTGGCGACGGAGCGGCAAGCCGCCCTGCACCGGAAGAAGTGGCCACCCCCGCAGCAGATCCGCCCACGGCGAGCAGCGTCGCGATCCAGACAGGTCAGTCTGACGGGGTGGCGCAAGACCACTCGCCCCCCGGCCCGCCCGTATCCGCCGGCGTGGACGATCTGCCACTCCCGCCGGGTCTCGACGATGCCCTGGATAAAACCACTGACGAACCGACGGCCAAGCCACCACCGCAGCCGATGCCGTCCTGCGATACGGGTGCGGACACTCCCTTGCCTGAAGATCCGGGCGACGCCTGTCTCGAATGGATCCGACGAGGTGTCGCGGACGGGTCGCTCCTGGTGAACACGCGAGAGGCCCGGATCCACGTCCAATTCAGGAAACGCCCCGGAAGTCGCCAAGCGAAAGAGGCACTGATTGGCGCCCCTGCATCCGGCTCCGTGCTCCGGATGCAGGGGCGCTAATCAGTGCCTACCTAAAGCGGAATAAGTCAGGATTTCAACACCAAATACAACATAAACACAACAAAAAGCACGGCCAGCTGGAGCCAAAACAGGGTCCAATATCGCCGCCAATTACTTGACTTCGAACTTCCCTCTATCTTATCTATCACCCACTCCCACCCGAACACCTTAAATATAGCAAACAATCCGAACGCCCCCAACAAAGACATCGATATGCTTTTGATAGCGAGTTCAACCGCTGCCGAAACACCTTCGTCCGACGCAGTCGCAAAAACATACGCCACCCACCCAATAGAACCTACAAACGCTGCCAAAAGAACGAACACAAAAGCACAACCCCTGAACGGCTCGTAGTCACTACTATTAAATTCTATTTGGCCGTTCCTGTTTAGATCGACAGACCGCCCACTCTCTCCATTTATTGTTCGGTGGATTTCGCACAACCCAGTCTCATCCGCCCGCATTCTGCATTGCTTTCCTTGCTTGGTCATGGCACGACAAACCATGCTCGGCGTTGTCACTTCGGCTTTTTCGGCGGGCTTATTGGGCTTTTTCCTTTGGCTGTTTATTTTTAGGCGGCGTTGCCGCTCCCTCTCTTCATTGATCTTTCTGTGTCTTTTACAAACACCAGTCTCATCTGCCTTAAGTCGGCATTGCCTTCCTTGCTCGGTTATGGCACGACAACGCATATCCGGCGTTATCACTTCGGCTTCTGCAGCGGGCGTACTGGGATTTGACCGATTGCGCCTTTTGGCGCTCGCGTCTGCTGCCGTCTTTTTTGCCTGATCCAAGCCCGACGCTGAGTGTGGATACCCTTCCAAATCCCATCCGCCCAAGGCTGTACGCCAAGCGCTAACAGCCCATTCCGCCAGCGGGATTTCGGTCCCTCGTTCCTCGTGCAGGCGCTTAGCCAGCATTGGAATTATGATGCTGCCGGAAGTTTTACCAGCGTCACTCAGCAGTTCCTTGGCCAAGCCCTCTTCGGCCACGGCAGTCAGCACGTTCGCCTCAAGCCTGCCTCCCGCACATAGATCCAAGAGCAGCGCTTTGACCCGGGCAGTCTCGCTGCTGAGGCTCGGTCCGTATTGCACGATCAGATCCCTGAGCACTTGTTCAGCCTGTCGTCTCGTCACGCCAAATCCTTCAACCATTCCCAAGAGCATCAATGATGACGGGCCAACCGCGTAGGCCATGATCACAAAAGCAAGCAACAATGCCTGAATTTAATCAATACCTGCAATGCCCCATCATCCGGCCCGTCGCCGCTATAAGGATCCCTCCATGAGGTTGACCGGGGTACTACGGGACCAGGGTCGCTTGCGAGGGGTCAGGTTGAGCCTGTCCTCGACCTGCAGGCCCCTCCCTCCATGACCTCGGCAGAGTCAGTACCTTTCGGGAATTAACCGCGAATCCGCCGGTTGATCTTCTCGTTCGTGCCGCGTTCCCAGCTGTGGCAAGGTCGGGCCAAGCGCACGGGGCAGTCGAGTCTGGCTCTCGCCTGCTCGTGGTCCGCGACTCCTTCCCGTTGTCGACCCTGATGCTTTTCACGACTGGGAGCCAATGCCGCAGGGCATCGGCCATCACCTTGTGGATCTCCTGGCCGCACGTCGTCCCACCATGCGCATGGCGACCGTACCACTCTTGGGCTACACAAGCGGCACCTGAGCCGGAACACCGCTGTCCAGAACCGTGTCACCTTCCCAGACACCAAGACGGCGACGTGCCTCGATCACCGCAGGACGCTCCTCGATCCGGACCCGACGGTCGACCGTCCCGTAACGCTTACAAGTGGCCCAGCGCTCGCAACGCACTGATCTGATATCGTCCTTCCTGGGTCCACTGCCTGCAGCGCCCCACCGGCGAGCCTGAATAGCTTTGGGGTAGAAACCATCCATTCCACGGCGGTAGCTGCCCCCGCCCCAGTGGCTTCAGGCGTTGCACTTATTATGCGCATTCAAGCTGTATTCAATACGCACCGACTGGCGCAGGCCTTGCGTTGTGCTGGTTGCTAATCACAAACCAGAGGAGAACAACAATGACAACCGATGCTGCCCCGGAAGAAATTGCAGGCACCGCTAGCCACCGCAAGCTCCACTTCATATGGATGGTGGATTGGTCGTATTCGATGGATGGGCAGAAGATCCAGAAAATCAATTACGCCATTCGCGAGGTGGTCCCAGAGATCCGCCGTATCGAAGACACCGAACGGGTTAAAATATTCATGAGCGCCATCCGTTTTGGCGACAAGGCCGAATGGCACATCGGGCCGGACCCGGTCCCGGTGTCCGACTTCGACTGGAAGGACATGGACGCCACGGGAGGGGTAACCGCGACTGCGCAGGCGGTCGAACTACTGGTCGATGCTCTGCATGTGGAGAAGGTAGGCAAGCGAAACGTCCCCCCGGTGTGCATTCTGCTCTCGGACGGCTACTGCACGGACCCGGAAGGCGCCTACCAAAGGGCGATCGACAAGCTGAACAAGGAGCCATGGGGCAAGAAGGCCGTACGCCTGTCCATCGGCATTGGGAGAAGTGAAGGAGATTTCAACAAAGAGGAGCTGGACGCCTTTATCTCTCCCTACCTCCGGCAAGAAAGCAATCTAGAAACCCTGCATGCCGACAATCCAGCCACGCTGGTGCGATACATCAGAACAGTCAGCACGGTGGCCACCATTGCCACCTCGCGAAGCAAGGAGGCAACGGAAGCGGATACCACACCGGCACCCGTTCACATTGACAAGGGCGTGTTCGAGACAAGCGGCGAAGACCTGCCGGACTTGTCTAACATCGATGCTTCGGAGGTGTTTTGATGGCTAGTCACCAACCGGGAAGCATGCGGTTGGGGTTTGGCACGTCCCAAGCCTTGGTGACCTGCCCAACTGGCGCCACCCATCTGGAAAAGGGGCAACCCTGCCAGGATGCCTGCATGGTGGCCCAGCACTACTACCGCGGGGTGCCCTACACCGTCATGGTCGTTGCCGATGGGCACGGGAGCGCGAAATACAGCCGCAGTGACGTGGGAGCGCACTTCGCTGTAGAGGCGGCAGGGGATGCTGCGACAGAGCTGGTGATCGGGTTGGCCTCCATGCGAGAGGAGCATCCCGATGACTGGCATAAGCAGATGCAGCACGAAGTCTCGCACAGACTTGGGCGGGTTCTTGTACAGCGGTGGCGGACGCGCATCGATGAACATGCAGCCGCCTACCCAGAACTCGGGGTGGAGCCTGGGAGCGATGCTTGCTTGGACCGATACGGCAGCACCGTTGCGATGGTCATCATCTACGATGACCAGTGGCTGATTACCGCGAACTTGGGCGACAGTTCCATCTACCTTGCCAGACGCGAAGGTAACGGATACGACATCCAGGAGCTGGCAGCCCAAAATCGTGAGAGCTTCGGGCTGGGTACCGACAGTCTGGTGAGTCCACGCGCCAACTATCTTTGGCGTTCCGAGATTCTCTCGACGACAGACGAGCCGCCAGCGATGATCTTGCTGACCACGGACGGGCTGACTGACTCCGTGGGCACCCCCCAGGACAGCATCGTTGATCTTTGTGAGCAGACCATGTGCCACGGCATGGACTGGCTGGCGCGGGTGCTCCCACAACAGTTGGCACGCTGGAGCGCCGATGGGGTGGGCGATGACATGGGCTGTATTGTGTGGTTCCCCACATTGTCGCCACCGTCATCGGCGTCGGACAGTAACCATGCCTCATCCTCCACCAACCCAGATACACCTGAGCAAGTCGCGCCTGTCCGACAGGGGCATAGCGGCACAATGGGCGCCAGCGAGACTCTCGATAGCACTTCCGCCACACGGGTTCAACCGGCGATGCCCGACATGGCGGGAAACGAGCCTGTCGCATCATCTGCTGGATCTTCCAGCCCAAGAAAGGCACAAAACGACAAAGGAAACGTCCATGGCGAATACCTTTGAATTCATCGGTAGTACCAGCGGTGAGCACTATATTGCCAAACAGCGCATTGCCCAAGGTGGCCAGGGCGCGGTTTACCGCGTCAAGGCCAAAAGCGATAGCAGACCTTACGCGGTCAAGTGGTATCACGCGAACAGCGCCAGCGATAATCAGCGCCGCCAGCTCGAGACGCTCGTGAGCCACGGTGCTCCGCGCTGCGATGAGGAGGGGATCGATTTCGTCTGGCCGATCGAGATGGTGCACTTTGACGAAAGCTCAAGTTATGGCTACGTCATGCCGCTCTATGATGCCGATCGCTACGTGCACTACAACAAGGTGATCAATGGCAAGGTCACGCAGCCTAGGCGGGACACACTGGCGCAGATGAGCTATCGGGTCTGCATGGCTCTGGAGGCGGTTCATCGTTCCGGACTGGTCTATTGCGACATCAACCTTGGCAACATCCAGTTCGATACCAAACAGGGCACGCTGATTGTTTGCGACAACGATAATGTAGTTGTTAACAACTCTGACGCTTCAATCGCAGGGGTACCGGAGTTCATGGCGCCCGAGGTGGCCCTCGGACAGTCCAAGCCCAACGCCCAGACCGACCTGTACTCCCTCGCAGTGCTGCTCTATCAAGTCTGGACCTGGGAACACCCAATGGAAGGGGCTCAAACCGCCTTGGTACGCAGCTGGGATCAACCGGCCAAGCTGCAATATTATGCTCGGGACCCGCTGTTTGCGCACCACCCTACCGATCAGCGCAACTCGGCGGCAGGCGATCCCATGCTGACTTACAGTTTGAGGCGCTGGAACGAGATCTGCCCCACCGTACTGAAAGAGGTATTCATTCGCACCTTTACGGATGGCGTGCACAACCCCGACCGCCGTACCCGACTGTCCGAGTGGCAGCGGTATTTTATGGAAATCGAAGCCAACGCGAGCCGCTGCCCTGAGTGCTCTGCCGTCAACATACTGGACCCAGATCAGCCGGGGCAGCTCTGCTACCATTGCTGCACGCCACAAACGTCACAGCTGGTGCTCAAATGCAGTTACCGGGGGGGTGGTTCCAACCTGATGGTTTACTCCGGTGCGCCGTTGCGACGGCACCACGTGGAACCGCGAGCGATCGGTGAGCAAGCCCTAGAGACATTGGGCCGCGTGGAAGACCACCCCCATCAGCCCGGCGCTCACATTTTGCGCAATTTTAGCGATCACGCCTGGGTCTATGACCTGGGCGAAGAACGCTTCCGCATCGAACCCGGCCAAGCTCGAGCGCTCAGTCCCAACGGTAAGATCATGGTCGCCGATGCAACCATGCAGATCGCAGCCATTTAAGCAGATGTCAACATTGAGACCCAACAGCTGGAAACGCAGGTCGCAAGATAGTAAGCATACCAATGGGCTCTCGGCCTACTGGCAATCCGGCTCAGGGACGCAGGGCCTCCATTTGCTTTGGAGCTTACTCGCGGCATTGCTAATGGAAGACGCACCGACGCGAAAGACGAGCCGCAGCTAGCTGACGTTCCACGCCGAGTATGCGCTGTGCTGCGCAACCTCTGCGCACAGCATAAGCGAGAGGCGACAGTCCTTTTGTTCGGATCGGGCCGGCATAGCCATGACCTCGTGATATACAATCAAGCGTGATCCAACATGTGCGGCGAAGTTGTCGAGCCGGTAAAGATCACGTTGGTGAGATGAACGTTTCCTTCTACCTGAGTAGGAACGATGTTTCGATCAGGGGACGGTTTTGACTCTGAAAACGCCTTGCCAGATCGACAAAATCGGAAAACGCGGCATCGCTAGCCGCAAACGCAACTCTCTCGCGTGCAACCGTCAGATCAAAATTACGATGATGCTCGGATTCATAGTCAACCCAACCCCGATACTCCACGACAATGGGCACTTGGAACATCAGTGTGTCAAGCGTTCCCTGTTCGCCCTCGCTCCGATCCTGATTATATAAATCCACACCATCCTGTAATTCTACCCGGAGCTTCTCCTCAATATCGAACTCATTTGTCCTAACAGAGGCCAGGACACTTCCATCTTTGGAATTCTCGATACGAACCGATTGCCCCGCTGTTTCGAAAAACACCTCCCCTAATTTTACATTTCCGGCCTCAAGCGGAACGACATTTTCCGTCTGCGTCAGATCCCCCCAGCTAGAGATCACTGCGAATACCATCAAGCCCGCAGCGAGAATGGCCGCAGGCACAATGCCTTTTAGAAGAAAATCCTCTTTTTCAATCCCAGAGCCACTCGACCTAGCACTCTGCTCGATCTCGCGATTTCCCTTACCCGCAGATTGCGAGGCTGATTGATGCTCATTCCGTTGCCCCCCTCTATTGCCGGGGGACGCCGCCGCTTCGACCGCATTCACGCCAGCGGCTCCATTCGCACTGATCCAAAGGGCTGATGTCTCCGGATAGAGCGGATCAGGAGCCAATTCGATGTCCGCGTCGGGATATTGCTCTTGATAGCGTACAACCAATTGATCCAGGTCAGCGCTGTCATCGAATTCGTCGATGACGTCCTCGTTGTGGCCGGTCTTTCGGATTACGCGTCCCATCTTCTCTCCTCGCCCCTCGGGGCTTTCCTTGGTTCGTCGTTCGACCCGATCAGCTTTGCGGGGGCTTCGCTATATCCGAACGGCTAGAGATAGCGTTCCGCAGCATTTCGCAGCTCGGTCGCCACGCCCTCTCGAAGCGAAGCGGGCTGGATCACCTCCACCGAACTACCCATGCCCAGAATCCACCAGCGCACACGGGCGCTGTCGCGCACAGTGGCGGTCACCCGATAGCCACCTGAACCGTCGGCGGTAATGGTCTGGTCGTCCGCCAGTCCGGCTTCCCCGAGGTGATAGGCGACCGACCCGTTCACCCGCAGCTCCAACTGGACCTTGTCACCCTCGGGGTAGTCGAAGTCGCCGTCGGCGATCCGCTTTGCCAGATCGAAACCTGCATCGGGATCTTTGGCGGGTACATCGGTGAGGCTCACCGCCTCGAGGCGGTGGACGGCCAGTTGCAGGACGTTCTGGTACGGCTCCATGGTCGCCAGCAGATAGGTGATCGGCTCGCGGAACACGAGCGCCAAGGGATGAATGCGGTGATCACGCGTGTGTCCGCGGGATCTGGAGCGATACGTAACGTCGAGGCATCGCCGTTCGAGCAGGGCTTGCTGCACCGTGGGGAACACGCCATCCGGGATCGGCGGCGGGTTCAGTGGTGGCCCAGCCGAAAGGATTCGGACGCGATCCGGCCACAGACGAAGACCGGAGCCCTCGCCGGACGCCTCGAGCACCTCCGTGGCCCGTTTTACGTGCGCCTTGAGCCGGTCGCGGGCGGCCGGCGGCAGCAGGCTGGAGGCATGGGCATCCACAATGGCGAGCGTGAGAGCCGTCTCCGGATCCAGTGCGGGAACATCCTGCAGCGGCGCATCGTCGGACCAGTACCAGCCGTAGGGCCGTTCACGGTCATCGCAACCCAGCGGGAGGAAGGATGAGAGATTCTCAACGTCCCGTTCGACCGTTCGCAGCGACACGTCGATCCCGCGATAAGCGAGCCCCTCCTTGAGATCCGGAGCGCTGCGCCGTCTCGGGTGGCGCGGGATCATCCCCAGCAATAACATTCGGCGTTGCAGCGTGGCACGCATTGCCTGCCCTTCCGGCATCCCTTCTCCCCTGTCGCCCGGTCCGTTAAATGCCGGTGCATTTTCCGCCACCTTATCCCACACCGTCCTCATGGCAAACCGAGCCCCTGCCCTAACGTTCCGCCCAGTACATCGCATCGGGGCGTCAGATCATGTCGCACAAAGGCAGCAAATTGTCCGAAGCATCACCAGAACAGGAGATCGCCATGAGATGGATCGTGATCGGACTCGCATACCTGTTGGCTGGGTGCACCGCGACAGCACCCGCCGGATTCGGCAAGCCCTCCATCTATGACGCCGACGGGAACCGCAAGAGCTACATCACCGAAGGCGCCCTGGGCCAACAGCAGGTCCGCGACACTCGAGGCGTGCTGCTCTACGAGATCTACGACTGATCGGTCCCGCGGGTTCGGACTAGTGTCCGGAGCACCCAAACAGTTCAAGCTGAGCCCCGTCCACCGCCGCGGTCTGCTCAACGACGTCATCGCTCATCCCCGGGATTTCGCGCCGCGCCACGGGGAACGAGACGTGAAACTGGATATCCAGGTGCCGCAGGTTTTCCTGCAGGCCTGCGAACCATCCACCGGATGGCGGAAACTTCAGGGCCACCTCATCGCCACTGGTCACTGCCAGGAAAACCGAGATCGATTTCCGGAGATTGGTGGCCTCCAGCCGCTCTCTGGACCGCTGCAAGCGTTCATGGGGTTCGCCTTCGAAGTAGAGGTCCCGGATGTCCGTGCACACCCGCAGGAACTCGATCGCCTCACGGTCCAGCGGTAGCTGCTCCGGGGTGGCCCACCACAGAAGGGCATCCGTCACCAGGTACCGGTAGTCGTAGGTCGGGCTCAGCTCCTCCAGCATCAGCCCCGAGGGGCCCGCTTGCCGAAGGCGTGAGGCCTCGAAACGTCGGCGCATGCCGGTCGACGTGGCCCAGGCCATGCGCTTGTCGGCCCGCAAGACCAGCATCGTTTCCGGCTGGTTTACGCCCGACCGCTGGGGGTGGTCCCCACCGATCACCATGGTTGCACCGACGATGAATGTCATGAGCCTGCCCCTTCCGAGTGATGAGTGCAGACTTTATAACCGGACCCTGCGACAAAACCTGTCGCCCTCCTGTGTAAGGCTGGAGCCCTACTGACACCAGGAGCGTCACATGCCCATGAGCCATCGTCGTCGACTTCGTAAAAACCGCGTGCACTCCAGCCGCCCATCCCGTTCGGGGACACTGAACGGGATCCGCATGCTGTGGGGCCTGCGCGTCGTCGCAGCAGCCTTGCCGCAGGACGTAAGCGGCAGCATGGACCAGCTGCTGAGCAGCGACTTACTGGAGGGCCTGGGCATACACCTCGACGACGAAGAACGGGACCTCGACGAGCGCGCTTTGGAGCGGGCGGTGCAGGAACGCCTTCAGACATTCGAGTCCGACGCCCCGCGCCTGCGAGACCACCCGATCGCGCAGAACGTCCGGATCCTGGGCGAACCGTTGGGCCTGAACGGCACGGAGCGCGAGATCCTGGAGCTTCTCACCATCAATGCCTCTAACCGCGCCTTTTCCATGCTGCTGTCCGAAGTTCGCGAGGCCTGTGACCTGTCCCCGGAGGGGGTGCTGGCGTTTGCCCTGCAGCGGACCGAACGCGAGATCCGAACCGTCCTCGCACCCGGCGAGACCCTGGTACGTTCCGGTCTTGTCGAACTGGACACGCGCGGCACGTTGATGAGCAACGATCTTGGGTTCGAGCTGCTACGCGGTCTCGCCTCCGAACTTTCCGGCACGCTGGACTCCCCGGATCGCATCTTCGCGGGGTTCTTCCGCGACATGCCGGCTCCCGAGGCGGATCAACTCGCCCTGCCGCACCTCGAGTCGGACATTGAACGGCTCAAGGCTCTGCTCGTCCAGGCCATCGCCGACGGCGTTCAGGGCGTCAACATCCTGCTGTACGGCCCCCCGGGCACCGGGAAGACCCAGATCGCGCGGCGCATCGCCCAGGAGACCGAGCTACACGCACGGGAGGTGAACCATGAAGACGCCGAAGGTGCCCCCATGGAACCCCATCATCGGCAACGGGCCTACCAGCTCTGTCAGTACCTGCTGCGCCGTGCTGACGATGCCCTGATCGTCTTCGACGAGATTGAGGATGTGTTCGGGCGCGATCCGTTCGCGGCGCTCTTCGGAGGCCGCCGTCACCCGAAGAGCGGCGGCAAGGCCTGGACCAACCAGATGCTGGAGGAGAACGCGGTACCGGCGATCTGGATCACCAACCATCCGGATCAACTGGATCCGGCTTATCTGCGTCGCTTCGATTACGCGCTTGAGGTGGGCCACCCGCCCCGCTCGGTCCGCCGCGCACTCCTGGCGCGCGCCTGCGACGGCCTCGACGTGACCGAAGCCTGGCTGGACCACACGGCCGGGACCGAGGCACTGACCCCCGCCGAGATCCGCCGCGCCGCACGTGTGGCACGGCTCCTGCGCAATGGCCGGGATGCGCCGGAATCGATCATGGCCGATCACCTGAACCAGCAGGCCGAACTTCAGGGGCGCCCGCCACTAACCACGCCCCGCGGGCTGGATGCACTGGACTATGGCCTCGAATACCTCAATACCGACACCCCGGTCGAGGCGGTCATTGAGGACCTGGTCGCAAGCGGGGAAGGCACCCTGCTCGCGTACGGCCCGCCGGGCACCGGCAAGACGGCGCTGGCCCATCACCTAGCCGAACAAGCCGACCGCCCGCTGCGCAAGCGCACCGCCTCGGAACTGATCTCGCCGTATGTGGGGATGACCGAGAAGAACCTGGCCCGGGCCTTTCGGGAAGCGCGCAAGGAAGGCGCGGTGTTGCTGCTGGACGAGGCCGACAGCTTCCTCACGGACCGATCGCAGGCCCGCCAGTCCTGGGAGACCACACGGACCAACGAACTGCTGGTCCAGATCGAGGCGTTCGACGGCATCCTCGTCTGCGCCACCAACTTCCTGGAGGCCCTGGACCCGGCCGCCCTGCGTCGCTTCGACCACAAGCTGGAACTGCGCTCATTGGATCAACAGCAGCGCGCAAACCTCTTCGATCAGCTTGTGTCGCGACTGCAGCCAAGCGATGCAGACGATCATGCCGCACTCGATACCGCTCACGCGGTCGTGCGCCGACTCGACGGCCTCACTCCCGGCGACTTCGCGACAGTGGTGCGAGGCCACTCGCGCCGGGGCACGCCTCGCGCAGGCCTCACCTTGCAGACACTGGCCAACGCTTTGACCGCCGAGCATCGGATCAAACCACACGGCCGTACGCAGCGGGCCGCTTTCGCATAAATCGAATGATATCTGTGGTCCAACAAGCCCACACCAGCACACTCGCTTCAAGAACATCTGGTCCCGTGTGTTCAAACGGGCACAGAGCGTCAATACCTGTCGCACGCTAGTGCGATGATGGAAAGATCATCGGATTAAAGGAAAAAAGGATGAGAGCTTTGGGCAACATAGGCGTGGCGACGCTATTCATGTGCATATCGGCTGCTTGGGCAGTCGACGGATACCAAGATTTACAATTCGGCATGAACCAACAGCAAGCAGGGCAATACCTAGAGGCCGAGTGCTCCTCCGTAGATATTCAGTCAAATACGATCCAAGCATCCAAATGCTTCCGCGTAGCCGGCCAGGAACCCGAGGTGAATGCAATTTTTGATGGAGAAGAGAAGCTCGTCGCCATTGAACTCGATTTCGCCAACCCGTTTAGCCAATCAGTCGATGAAGGCCTTGGTCGACGGATCGCCGATGGCTTAAATAAAGCGTACCAACTCGATGACCACACCTCGGTTGATGGTATTCAGTTTTTGGTATTTGAGGGCGGGCAGGTCATTTTCCGGTTCGGGCTAACGATCAATCATTTTCTCGGTTTTGCCCAGCCCGTAACGAGCATCGTCTACGCGGCACCCGAAACGGGGGAATCGTTAATGGAGCGCTGGGGGCTTGGATCAGCCGACCCCTCGGAGTTCTGACCCGCGAGCCCATCTGCGCTATCAGTAGAATTCTGCCGGCAAAGACGAGAGACGAACCGGCCTGCACCATGGAGCCCGTAAACCCTGACTCGCCGAAGGAGAAACGAGCATGCATTCAACAATGCCAAGTCGATCCCCGAACGAGCGGCGCGCCCTCGCACGAATGGTAACCACGTTGTTCGAGCACTGGGCGCTCGATGACGACGAATCGCTCGCCATGCTGGGGCTAACCAGAGCCGGTCGCTCCTGTCTAACGCGCTATCGCAAGGGCGAACCTCTATCCGCTCACCGTGACATGCTGGATCGGGTCGGACATCTGCTGGCGATACACAAGACCCTGCGTCAGATGTTCCCGCACGAACGCGATCAGGCATACCGATGGATCCGCACCCGCAACCGTGCGTTCGATCAGCGCACGCCGGCCGAGATGATCACCGAGCACGGCTTCGCGGGTCTGCTGATGGTTCGGACGTATCTGGATCGGGCAGCCACCCACTGACGCCATGTTCTAGAAAGGACACCATCGGGGCCATTCACCCTGTTCTGGACGGCGGCACGGCGGTCGAGTCACTCGACTCTGACGAGGACAGGAAGACGGTCCTCACCGTCCGCAGAAATGGGGTAGAACCCCATGGCGTCTTTACTCACCAACGCCAATGACCGATTCCTCTCCGTTGGGGCTCACACCGACTATGCCTATTCTTCATGGACCTAGACGACTTCCGGGCCAGTAAGGCACTGTTTGGGTTCGCCAAGAAGAGACGTAACCGCCACGGCACCGGCGGCATGGAGGAGCGTTCCTGTGTCTTCAGCCGAGGAAGAGCCGCCCACACGAGCGAAGGATGCCCCATGATACAGCACCATCCCTTTATCCAACCTGCTGACCTCGCTGATGCTTTGCCACCTGTAGATGCGTTTTCATGCAGGCGTGCCCCGCTGGCCGGCCGGTCGGCTGGCCTTATGGCGCGGGGGAGGTGGTAGATGTCTCGCTATTACAAGCGGCGCCGCTTGGGCTATCGAAGTCGGTCGCTCTCCCCGGGTCAGCAGCGCGCGATGGAGCACATTCGAGAATACGAAAACCTCGAGCATCGCCTAGGCCCGATCGTCGACGATGTTCGTGACGCATTTTTCTCTTTGTCCGACTACGACCTGAAGGATCTCTTCAAGGAGTACGCGCGAAAGTTCCGGGTACGGGATGGAGTCGACAGGAGGGGTCCTACCAGGTGCACGATCAATCTCCTAAACGTTAGATGAAGCTGGCAAGTCTTTTTCGCCAAAAAGGCGAGACCGGTTCGGCAGCCGAGATGAGTGTGCGAAGGGCGGCCTTGGTGCTTAGCTGGCGCCAATGGGCGAGGGGATGCGGCGGACTGCGTCAGCGGCGTCGGTGGAAAGGCCGGAAACTTTCGGGATTTCGGTGAGGGTTTCGAAGGGACCGGCTCGCGAGGCAGCGGCGATCATGGGTGCCCCATGACCAATGATCCGAGGCAGTCCCTAATGCTGCAGTTCCTCCGTCGCAAGTCTCCTGCTACTAAACAAGCCGAGCGGAGGAAGATACCGCCTCAGGACGGGCTACTCCCCGTCCTGAGGCCCGACGATCTGCTGCAGCCACCCCACCGCCAAGCGCTCCTGCGCCAGATCACCAGCCTTCTGGCTTTGCCAACGGACTGCTCCAGTCAGTACTTGGTCTCTGCGCTGCACCGATATTCGGCATTCGTCCAGGAAGTGCCCGCATCGGAGGTTCACCACCACTCCGGCCGAGGGGGTATGCTGGACCACGGCCTCGAAGTCGTGCTCAAGGCGCTTCAGATTCGCCGGGGATACGTCCTGCCACCCGGGGCGGAACCCGAGCGGCTGTCACACGAGGCGGATGCTTGGTCCTACGGCGTCTTCTCGGCAGCTCTGCTGCACGACGTAGGCAAACCCGTGGTTGACCAGGAGATCGTGCTGTACGGCGGCTCAGGGCATCGCCTGGGACGCTGGGAACCCTGGCACGGGCCGATGACCGAGCGACCGGGTGCGCGCTGGTATTCCGTGCGGTACCGGCGCGGTCGCGTTCACAAACTCCACGAACCTGTATCCAGCCTCGTCACGCATTGGGTCCTACCACCGGAAGGCATGTCCTGGATCGCTGAACACCAGGAACTGCTGCAGGCGTGGATCCATGCAATCCACGGGCACATGGAGGATGCGGGGGCGCTGGGACAGATCATCCTGCAAGCCGACCGGGAGTCGGTGGCGCGAAACCTGGGCGGCGAATCACCGGACCGACTGCCCACGCCTACGAAGCCGCTTCACGAGAAGTTGATGACATCGCTTCGGCACCTATTGAGCAGCGAAGATCTGCCGCTGAACCGCAATGGGGCGGCAGGCTGGCGCACGGAGTCGGATCTGTGGCTCGTGTCGAAGCGCGCAGCCGACGCGCTGCGGGCACAGCTCCGCGAGGAGGGGCATTCCGGCATTCCTTCAAACAACGACCGGATCTTCGACACGCTGCAGGAGCACGGACTGTTGGTCGCCAATGGGGATCGGGCCATCTGGAGGGCTCGGGTTGCCGGTG
>NZ_KB898117.1:0-13772 GCF_000377425.1 Thioalkalivibrio sp. ALE28
CACGGCTGTGCGGTTTCACCGTCAATACTGATCCACAACTCGGCCTTGCCGACATCGACCCCGATCCGATGCGTTGCCATCATCACACCTCCCGAGCTAGCTTGGAGTGGTCTGTCGGGGCCTCACCGAACGCTGGCTTGCCATCTATCGTCGGTCCCGAGCCGATCGATTCCTTATCGGCGTTTAAGGTGAGGGGTGGGACGAACTCTCCTACCGTCTGTGCCACAGGCCAGATGCCAGCTTCGTCCCTCCACCCCGACAGACCCTTTCTAGGCCTGCCACGGGTAAACATACAAGGCCAGCCCTCTGGCCGATGAGGTCGGGCCGCGCCGTATCGCTCAGGGGGCTGAGCTCCCACAGGGCAGGACGGAACCTGTGGCTGCAGGGGTCACGGAGCGAGCCGTGTATGGCGGTCAGGCGCGGGCGATCAGGCTCTGGATTACGTGGCCGGCGGCGGTCAGGCCGAAGATCGCGGGCAGGTAGGAGATCGTGCCGTTGACCGAACGCGGCCGGCCGCCGTCCCCCACCGGGCGGTGTTCGGTGCCCTTGCGCGGCTGTTCGATGGAGAACACCACGGGGTAGTCGAGATGCGCGCCCAGGCGCCGCAGGCGCTTGCGCATCTGGCGCGCGAGCGGGCACACGCGCGTCCCCGCCAGCGGCCCCACGCGCACGGCGGTGGGGTCGATGCGCCCGCCGGCCCCCATGCTCGAGATCACGCCCTGCCCGCGCGCCTGGGCCGTCGCGACCAGCGCGGCCTTGCAGACGATGGAGTCGATCGCGTCGAGCACGAAGTCGGCATCCTCCGGGACCAGGTCGCCGACGGTATCGGGCTGGAGGAAGTCGTGGCGGATCGTGAGCTCGATTTCGGGATCGATGTCGTGGATGCGGTTCGCCATGATCTCGGTCTTGGGTCGGTCCACGGTGGAGCGCAGCGCGACCAGCTGGCGATTCAGGTTGGAGGCGCCCACCACGTCGTGATCCGCCAGGGTCATGCGACCGACGCCGGCGCGGGCGATGGCCTCGGCGGCGTAGCTGCCGACCCCGCCGAGACCGGCGATGAACACATGCCGGTCCCGCAGGCCGGCCGCAACCTCGTGCCCCAGCAGCAGGTCGGTCCGTTCGGTGTAGGGATTGTGGGGGGCGGCGGGACTCATGCGTCGGGACCGGTCGGAAGCCGGAGGACCCGGCGTGCGTTTTGTGACGTGATTATAGCCATCTCTTCGGGATCCATGTCCCGCAGGGCCGCGAGCCGGCGATTGACCTCGGCCGTCATCGCCGGTTCGTTGCGCTCACCCTGATGTCCGGCCAGGGGCTGATCGGGCGCATCGGTCTCCACCACCAGGGCCTCCAGCGCCGCGTCGCGCACCACACGGTGCAGCTTCTTCGCCCGCTCGAAGGTCACCGGGCCGCCGATGCCCAGGCAGAAGCCCAGGTCGGCCGCCTGGCGGGCCTGCTGCGGGCTTCCGATGAACGCATGCAGGATGCCGGTCAGGCCTGGTTGCTGGCGCAGGCCCTTCAGCACCGCGTCCAGCGCGCGCCGGCTGTGGATGATCACCGGCAGGTCGCGTTCGCGCGCGATGGCCAGTTGCCGCGTGTAGAACCGCCACTGGCGGTCCCAGTCGAGACCCTCCTGATAGCCGTCCAGCCCGATCTCGCCGACCGCAATGGTCTCGGGGTGCGTGTCCAGCCAGGCCTCCAGCGCGTCGAGGTCCGCGTCCGCATGGTCCTGCAGGAAGATCGGGTGCAGGCCGTAGGCGACATGCAGGCCCGCGTGCTGGCGGTACAGGGCGTCGAGGTCCGGCCAGCGCGCCCGGGTGACGCCGGGCAGGACCAGCTCCTGAACCCCGGCGGCGCGGGCGCGGTCCAGCACGGCCGGGCGATCCGGATCGAACGCGTCCAGGTCCAGGTGGACATGCGTATCGATCAGGTTCATGGGGGGTGGCCTACGGACAGGGGTAGGTATAGCGGGCGTGGATGGCCTCGATGGCCTCCAGCACGGCGTCGGACAGGGTGATGTCCACCGTCGCGATGTTCTCGCGCAGCTGCTCCATGGTGGTCGCCCCGATCAGGTTGCTGGTCACGAAGGGCTGCTGGTTGACGAAGGCCAGCGCCAGCTGGGACGGGGTCAGGCCATGTTCGTGCGCCAGACGTGCGTACTCCGCGGTGGCGGCCAGGCCGGATTCGTTGCTGTAGCGCTGGAAGCGCTCGAACAGCGTCAGGCGTGCCCCCTCGGGCTTCGCCCCGTCCAGGTACTTGCCGGAGAGCATGCCGAAGGCCAGCGGCGAGTAGGCCAGCAGGCCGGCATCCTCGCGGATGGCCATCTCGGCCAGCCCCGCCTCGAAACTGCGGTTGAGCAGGTTGTAGGGGTTCTGGATGGAGACGATGCGCTCGGACAGGCCACGGTCATGGGCGCGGATCCACTCCATGAAGCCCCACGGGGTCTCATTCGAGATGCCGATGGTGCGCACGCGGCCGCTCTCGACCAGCGCCTTCAGCGCCGCCGCGGTCTCCTCGATCGGAGTCGCGCTTTCATCCGGCTTGTGGATGTAGCCGAGCTGGCCGAAGAAGTTGGTGGCGCGCGCCGGCCAGTGGACCTGGTACAGATCCAGGTAGTCGGTCTGCAGGCGCCGGAGGCTGTCGTTCAGGGCCTGCTCGATGTGTTCGCGGTTCAGCTGCGGACCGCCGCGCAGGTAGTCGATCATGCCGGGGCCGGCGACCTTGCTGGCCAGCACCACCTGATCGCGGTTGCCGCGCTTGGCCAGCCAGTTGCCGATGTAGCTCTCGGTCAGGCCCTGGGTCTCCGCGCGCGGCGGGACCGGGTACATCTCGGCGGCATCGATCAGGTTTACGCCCTGGTCGAGGGCGTAGTCCAGCTGCTCGTAGGCCTCGGCCTCGGTGTTCTGCTCGCCCCAGGTCATGGTGCCCAGGCCAATCAGGCTGACCTCGATCTCGGTGCGTCCCAGTTTGCGGTATTGCATGCGGTCCCCTTGGCGGTTCAGGTGAACAGGGTCAGGACCCCGGTATAGCCGTACAGGCGGTTGGCGAAGATCTCGCCGTTGGCGAAGAAGCCGACCAGGGGCACGTCGCCCAGGTGTTTCTGCACGATGCCCAGTTCCGTGCCTTCCTGGGCGAACTGGTGGCGCCCGCGCCCCACGCAGGAGACATAGATCGCGCCGCGAATCCCGTTGGGCGCCTGGGCGCGGATCTGCTCCAGCATGCGCTCGAGGTCCTCGATGGCCGCCTGGCCGTCGCGGCGCACGAACAGGATCTGCGAGCCCGGCTCGAGCATCTCGCCGACGGCCAGCACCTGCTGGTCCAGGTCGATCCCGATGATGTTGCGCACGCGGTAGTCGCCGGTGTCCGACCCCGGGATCGGAAAGCCCACCAGGATGTAGCCCAGCGCCCGCTCCAGGTCGCGCGACAGCACATCGCCGATGATGCCCTTGAACGCCGGCAGGGCCTGCTGGCCGTCCAGGCGCACGATGATATTGCGCCAGGTCTCGGTCAGCTCGTGCTGGCCCGGGAGAGGCGTGCAGCCCTGGCTGTGGCGCGCGGCGATCGGGACATCGTCGCGCAGCGCCAGCCCGGTGATGCCGGAGGCGGCGACGCCGTCGGCGATCTGCACCACGCCGTCGTCCCCGGAGTTGACGCCGCCGGTCGCGAACCAGGCGGTGCGCTCGCCGATCTCGGTCAGGATGCCCTCCAGCCCTTCCATGCGCGGGTCGGCGTTGAGGATCAGCCGGCCCGGGGTCTGCGGGTCGAGGAACCCGTCGAGTTCCTTCACGAGCTCGTCGAAGCCGCGCACCGGGTGATAGATCACGCGGACGCTGGCGGCCGGAAACGCGCCGATCATCAGGGTCGCGCCGGTCTGTTCGTAGAGCTCGTCGTGCGGGCCGATCACGGCCATGGCCATGCCGCCGACGAAGTGATCCACCCCCAGCCCCTCGCGCAGGTGTTTCAGCAGGGTGCGGGCGTGGCGGCTGAGCGCGTCGGACAGGTAGATGAAACCGACCCGCACCTGATCCCCGGTGCGCGGCGGCTGTTCGCCCAGCTCGGCGATCAGGGCGTCGGCCAGGGCCCGGGGTTCCTCGCCGCGGGCGGTGGCACTGCGAAAGGCATTGGTCATAAACCGAGTTGCTCCAGCATGCTGAGGGCCTCGTTGTCGTCGACCGGCAGGCCGGGGTGCGCGTTCAGGCCGCCGTCTTCGGTGAAGACCAGACGGGCGTGGTGGCGGGTGTCCAGTTCTTCCAGGAACCAGGCGATCTCCGAGGGATGCACCGCGTGTTCCCCGCGCTGCAGGTGGCGCACGAGGATGGCGTCCTCGCGCACATCGAGAAACAGGGGCTGCGGCAGCTCCAGTGGCAGGATATGGGTCTGCACCAGCCACTCCACGGGGCTCGGCCGCCGCCGTGGCAGCGGGCGGCTGTCGATGCGGAAGTGCCCGCCGCCGCCCGGCTGCTTCAGGAGCTCCTCCAGCCAGTCGCCGGTGAAGCCCTGGTGAACGATCAGCGAGCGACCGGTGTAGCGGCCGCGAAAGCGCTCCATCTGCTGGGCCGGCCGCGGCCCGAAGAGTCCGAACACGCCTACTCCGTCCTGTCCGTTAAAGCCTGAATCCTAGCGGAATGGCGGGCCCGAAACGAAAAAAGCCCCGCCGGAGCGGGGCTGGGGAACTTCCCGGGAGCCGGGGAGACGCCGGGCGGGCGCCTCCCGGCAAATCAGCCGCGACGCGACAGCATGTCGTGGATGATCGGGCCGAGGATGACCTCCATCGCGAAGCTCATCTTGCCGCCCGGGACCACCAGGGTCTTGGGGTTGGACATGAAGGAGTCCGGGATCATGTTCAGCAGGTAGGGGAAGTCGATGCCGAACTTCGTCGGGTCCTTGAAGCTGATCACCACCATGGACTCGTCCGGGGTCGGGACCGCACGGGCGATGAACGGGTTGGAGGTGTCCACCGTCGGCACACGCTGGAAGTTGATGTCGGTGTAGCCGAACTGCGGGGTGATGTAGTTCACGTAGTCCGGCATGCGCCGCAGGATCGTGTCCACGATGGCCTCGGCGGAATACCCGCGCTCGGCGTTGTCGCGGAAGATCTTCTGGATCCACTCGAGGTTCACGATCGGCACCACGCCGATGCCCAGGTCCACGTGCTGCGCGGCGTTCACGTTACCGTCGACCACCAAACCGTGCAGGCCCTCGTAGAACATCAG
Source organism: Thioalkalivibrio sp. ALE28 (assembly GCF_000377425.1). Classification (NCBI taxonomy): domain Bacteria; kingdom Pseudomonadati; phylum Pseudomonadota; class Gammaproteobacteria; order Chromatiales; family Ectothiorhodospiraceae; genus Thioalkalivibrio; species Thioalkalivibrio sp. ALE28. The sequence goes on from NZ_KB898117.1 coordinate 5,211, forward strand.
GTCGGTGCCCGGCTGGATCTCTTCCCAGGGGGTGAACTCGCCCGGGCCCAGATTGGTGCCGAGGCGCTCGTTGTGCTGCGCGGCTTCCTCGTCGGAATGCAGGTAGTAGCGCTTCTCGCCCTGGCCGGTCTCGCCGTAGGTCTTGAACAGGCCCTCGATGCGATCGAACAGGTTGGCCTCCGGGCCGAAGTGCGAGAAGTGGTGATTGCCCTCGTCCGCGGCCTTCTGCATGGCTTCCTTCATCGCCTTGCGGTCATAGCGATGGAAGCTGTCGCCCTCGATCACGACCGGGTTGATCTGCTCGCGACGGAAGATCGACTCGAAGGAGCGCTTGACGGTGGAGGTGCCGGCACCCGAGGAACCGGTCACCGCAATCACGGGATGCTTCTGGGACATGGGATTTCTCCTTGCAAACGGGTTGCACAAAGGTCGTTGAAAGAAAGCCTAGAAAATCAGATTGAGCATGAACATGGCGACCACGGCGAACAGGATGGTCATGATGCCGCCGGCCTTCATATAGTCCTTCACCCGGTAGCCGCCGGGGCCCATGATCAGGGCGTTCACCTGGTGGGTCGGGATCAGGAAGGAATTCGAGGTCGCGATCGCGACGGTCAGCGCGAACACGCGCGGGTCGGCGTCCATGCCCGCGGCCTGCGCGGCGATCGCGAAGTTGATCGCCAGCGGCACCAGCAGCACGGTCGCGCCGACGTTGGACATGACCAGAGTGAAGAACGTGGCCAGCGCGAAGATCGTCGCCTGCAGCACCCAGGGCGGCACGGTCCCCAGCATCTCGAGCGTGTTCTGCGCGATCCATGCCGCGGTACCGGTGTTCTCCACCGCCATCCCCAGCGGGATCAGCGAGGCGAGCAGGAACACCGTCTTCCAGCTTACCGCGCGATAGGCACTGTCGAGGCTGATCACGCCGGTCAGGATCATGCCCAGCGCGCCGGTCAGCAGGGCCACCGACAGCATCAGGTCGGTGAACACGATCAGGCCCACGGTCAACGCCAGGAAGAACAGGGCATGCGGCACCTTGGACGGGCGCAGTTCCTCGTGCGGGTAGTCCGAGGTGATCACCACGAAGTCGCGATCCTGTTCCAGGCGCGCCAGGGATTCCCAGGTGCAGTGCACCACCAGGATGTCGCCCGGTTCCAGCGGGATGTCGCGCAGGCCCTCGCCATAGGTCTCGTTGCCGCGCTGGATGCGCATCACCGACAGCCCGTAGGTCTGGCGCATGGCCAGCTCGGTCACGGTCTTGCCCGCCAGGTTCGAGCCCGGCGCGATCGCCACCTCGGCGACCCCGGAACGTCCGCTGTCCAGGGCGTTGGCGAACACGTCCAGATTCGTCGAGGGGCGCTTGCGCGTGCCCTCGCACAGCTTTTCCATCCGCGCGGGGCTGGCCAGCACCGCCAGATGCGAGTTGGCCTGGATCTCGTAGCCGGTCCATGGCGCCATGCGCAGCTCGTCGCGGACATAGGTCCCGACGATCGCGATGCCGGTCTCGCGTTCGATCTCGGCCACCGTGCGCCCGACCATCGGGTCGTTCTCCGGGACGAACAGCTCGTGGATCTCGTAGGACAGGCCGTACACGCGCTGGAAATAGTCCTGCGCGTTCTCGCGCTGCGCCGACTTGGTCTTGACCGAGGGCAGGACGAAACGCCCCAGCAGCACGAAATAGACGATCGCCGTGGCCAGCAGGGCCAGGCCGATCGGGGTCACGTCGAACAGCTGGAACGGCTCCATGTCGGAGGGCAGCAGGTCGTTCAGCAGGATCAGCGGGCTGGAGCCGACCAGGGTGATGGTGCCGCCCACGATCGCCGCGAAGCCCATCGGCATCAGGAGGCGCGACAGCGGGATGTTCAGGCGGTTGGAGATGCGGCTCATCACCGGCATGAACAGCGCGGCGGCGCCGATGTTCTGCATGAAGCTGGAGATCACGCCGACCGTGCCGGAGACCGTCGGGATGATGCTCTTCTCCGTGGTGCCGCCCACCCGCATGATGAACGCCGCGACCTTGTGCATCACGCCGGTCTTGTCCAGGCCGGCGCCGATGATCATCACCGCGATGATCGAGATCACCGCGTTGGAGGCAAAGCCGCTGAACAGTTCCTCCTGGCCGACCAGCATCCCGAGGCCCGGCACCAGCGTCAGCAGGCCCAGCAGCACCATCACCGAGATGGCCGCGAGGTCCACCCGGATGATTTCGGATACAAACAGGAAGATCGTGAACGCGAGCAGCGCGAGCACCACGATCATCTCGGTGGTCAGCGTAAGGTTTTCCATGTTCCAGTCGTGTCCTGAAGACCCGCGCCGGACGGCGCGTGGCCGGAAGCCGAGGGACGCGCGCCGGGCGCGGGCGCCGAGGCGGGTCGGAGGAAACGGGTTCCGCCTTTCCCTTGAAAGCGCGGGATTATTTCATCCCGCGGGCACGGACGCAAAAAACGCGCCGTGGATGGCTGCGCCATGGCACTCGCCGTGCTGGCGTTTGCCGGCATGTCGGTTATGCTGAGCAAAAAGTCCAGGTGGAGACCCCGCATGTCCGAATCCGATGCCCCGCTGTGCCGTTTCGAGACCATTGTCCTGGCGACGGATGGTTCCGAATTCAGCGTAGCCGCCGAGAATGTGGCGCTGGACCTGGCGCAGCGCTGCGGCGCGCGCCTGGTGGTCGCCCGCATCATTCCCACGGACACCCAGCACGACGCCCTGTCGCCGCCGCGCAGCCACGAGGCGAGCGTGGCCGGCCAGGCCGATCTGGATGCGCTGGAGAAGCGCGCCCGCGAGGCGGGCATCGACGCCTCGATGATCCTGCGCCACGGGGTCGACCGGCATCAGGAGATCGTCGCCATTGCCGAGGAGTACAAGGCCGGCCTGATCGTGATCGGCCGGCGTGACCGGGGCGATCTGTCACGCCTGATGGTGGGCGACGCCACGCGCAAGGTAATCGGTCTGGCGCCCTGCAACGTGATGGTCGTCCCGCGCGGTGCCGAGGCCCCGCACCGCGGGCTGCTGGTCGGGACCGACGGCTCCGACCTGGGCGACCAGGCGGTACGGGCCGCGATCGAGCTGGCGGGTTACTGCGACCTGCCCCTGACGATCGCCACGGTGGCGGTACCGGGCCAGAGCGACGAGCGCCGCCAGGAGGGCGTGGAGGCGGTTCAGCGCCTGCAGGGCGAGGCGCGCGAGCAGGGCCGGAAGGCGGATGCCACCACCGAGGAAGGCCGGCCGGAGCTCGCGCTGGTGGAGATCGCCCGGCGCGACCAGCGCGACCTGATCGTGCTCGGCAGCCATGGCCGCACCGGCCTCAAGCGCCTGCTGATGGGTAGTGTCTCCGAGCGCGTGATCGGCGGGGCCGAGTGCCCGGTGCTGGTGGTCAAGAACGCCTCAGGGAAACCCTGAAATCAGTGTTTCCCTGAGGCCTCAGGCGGGTTCGTTCGTCCGCCGGTAGAGCAGATCGGCGACCTGATGGCCGCGGCCGACCCCGCGGCGCTCGAACTTCGTCACCGGGCGTTCCGGTGGCCGACCCGGGGCCGGAACCGGGCCGTCTGGCGCGAACCACGGCGCGCATTCCTGCATCACCGCGATCATGTGCTCGGCGTACTCGGCCCAGTCGGTGGCCAGGTGCAGCCGCCCGCCCGGCCGGATACGCGTCGCCAGATGACGCACGAAGGCCGGCTGGATCAGGCGCCGCTTGTGGTGGCGCTTCTTGTGCCAGGGGTCGGGGAAGAACACCTGTACGCAGTCCAGGCTGCCCGGCGCCAGATAGTGCTCCAGCAGTTCCACCGCATCGGCGTCGCTGACGCGCACATTGGTCAGCCCGCGCTGTTCCACCTCGCGCAGCAGATGCCCGACCCCGGGCCGGTGCACCTCGGTGCCGATGAAGTCACGTTCCGGCTGCTGTTCCGCCTGCTCGGCCAGGCTCTCGCCGTCGCCGAAGCCGATCTCCAGCGTGACCGGTGCCGTGCGCCCGAACACCGCCGCCAGATCCAGCGGCGCGGCGGGCTCCGGGAGCTGCAGGCCGAAGCGCGGCAGCAGTTCGTCCAGCGCGCGCTGCTGGCCCGGCGTCAGCCGGCCCTCGCGGCGCACGAAACTGCGTATGCGCCGGTAGAACGGCCTGCCGTCGGAAGCGGAATCGATCGTTTCGACCATGTTCAGCTGAAGAACAGGCCGGTCTGCGGCGAGGAGGCCGAGGCGTAGCGGCGCGGCGCCATGCGCCCGGCCAGGAAGGCCTGGCGCCCGCCGATGATCGCGTGGCGCATGGCCGAGGCCATCATCACCGGGTTGTCGGCGGCGGCGATGGCGGTGTTCATCAGGACGCCGTCACAGCCCAGCTCCATCGCGATGGCGGCATCCGATGCGGTACCGACGCCGGCATCCACCAGCACGGGGACCGTGGCGTTTTCGACGATCTCGCGGATGTTGTAGCGGTTCTGGATGCCCAGTCCGGAGCCGATCGGCGCGGCCAGCGGCATGATCGCCAGGCAGCCGATCTCTTCCAGGCGCTTCGCCAGCAGCGGGTCGTCGGTGGTGTAGACCATGACGTCGAAGCCCTCGGCGACCAGGGTCTCGGCGGCCTTTACGGTCTCGAAGACGTCCGGGTACAGGGTCTTCTCGTCGCCCAGCACCTCCAGTTTCACCAGGTTGTGCCCGTCCAGCAGCTCGCGTGCCAGGCGGCAGGTGCGGACCGCGTCCTCGGCGGTAAAGCAGCCGGCCGTGTTCGGCAGCAGCGTGTAGCGCTCCGGCGAGATCACGTCCAGCAGGTTGGGTTCGTCCGGATTCTGGCCGATGTTGGTGCGGCGGATGGCGACGGTCACGATCTCCGCGCCGCTGGCCTCGATGGCATCGCGGGTCTGGTCCAGGTCGCGATACTTGCCGGTGCCCACCAGCAGGCGGGAGGTGAACTCGCGCGAGCCCACGCGGAAGAGATCGTCGGCAGACGCGGCGGCCGGTTCGGTCATGGTAATTCCTTCGTTGAAAGTAGTTACGGACGGGGGCTCGGACTCATCCGCCCCCAATCGCCTGCACGATCTCCACGCGATCGCCGGGATACAGCGGGTGCGCGGCGTGTTCGCTGCGCGGCACCAGCTCCTCGTTGACCTCCACTGCCAGGCGCCGGCCACCGAGGCCGCGTGCCTCGATCAGCGTGGCCAGCGTGGCCTCGCGATCGTCGGGGAGCTCGAAGGGTTCGCCGTTCAGCTGGATCTGCATGGTTCTTCGTCCGGCGTTCAGGGCCGTTGAGCCGGAGGCCGACAAGGCCTACAATCGCCGGCTCAAGCGGGTGTAGTTCAATGGTAGAACGGGAGCTTCCCAAGCTCTTAATGTGGGTTCGATTCCCATCACCCGCTCCATCTTTTCTTATTCTATCAGGCTTCCCGGCCCTATCGATCGCCTTGACCTGTCTCCGGGGCGGGATATGGACTTGCTCCAGAGCCCTGTTATATCTTCGGAATCATGAACACCGACTCCCACAATCCGGATCTGCTGTCGGTCGACGCGGCGCGCGAGCTCCTGCGCGAACATGCGATTTCCCCGACCGAGCAGCGCGTCGAGATTGCCCGCGTGATGTTCGCCCGCCATCAGCACCTCAGCGCCGAGCAGATCCTCGCGCAGTTGGTGCGGCATTCCTCGCGGGTCTCCAAGGCCACGGTCTACAACACCCTGAATCTGTTCGCCGAGAAGGGCCTGGTACGCGAGGTCCTGATCGACCCCGCGAAGCTGTTCTACGACTCCAACCTGAATCCGCACCACCACCTGTTCCATACCGATACCGGGGAACTGGAAGACGTGGACCCGGCGCGGATCGACATCTCCGACCTGCCCCCGCTGCCGGAAGGCAAGGAACTGCAGGGTGTGGATGTCGTCATCCGTGTGGGCAGCCGGCGCTCCTGAATCCGGTCGTCCGGCCCCGCCGGATTGTGGTCGATCCCGGCCCCCGCTATCATGTCGCGCTTCGCCGGTGTAGCTCAGTTGGTAGAGCAATCGATTCGTAATCGATAGGTCGGAGGTTCGACTCCTCTCGCCGGCACCAATCTTGCTGTCATCGTCGGATCAAGGGGACGATGACAGACCAGAGCCAGGGACCGGTCCGCCCTATTCGGACCATCGGAAGGGCGGTGCTACCCACACCGCCCTTCTCTTTTGCGTCCCCCGCTCGAATGTCGAGGCGTACTGCCAGGTGGCACGTACTGACTGGCTACAGGCGGCATGTAGAAGCCGCCCGGTCCTTTACTATCCCATATCGGAATCCCCAGTCAAGCAAGGGTTTGCGTGTCTGCGGTGATCCTGCACGCTGACTAGGATCGGCCCGGTTGGGGGAGGTGGTCAACCAACTGGCGCAGCTGCCCCATATCGGGTTCGACGTATTGCATCGTAGTCGATAGGTTGGTGTGTCCCAGCAGGTGCTGCAGCGCGCGAAGCGGAGGGTTCTCCTGACGCCCCACCTCGGTCCCCAGCGTATGCCGAAGACGGTGCGGCGAAATGGGCTGACCCAAGACCTCGCTCAGCTTCCGGAAAAAGCCGCTGACCTGCTCAACGCGAATGCCCTTCCCCTGGTAGCGCGCTTCGCCCCGATGCAGGCCCAGGTCGAACACTTGCGAGTGCTCAAGGCCCCGAGGCCCGCGGAGCGCGATGGTCCGGTCATACAGTTCCCGCAATGGCTCAAGCAAGGGCGCTGGAACCGGAATATCCCATTCGCGGTGGGTCTTCGATCCCGCCACCGATAGCCGCAGTACGTTCTGGTTCCAGCACACGTCGCCCCACGTCAGTGCTACCAGTTGCCGCCTTCGCATGCCGGTGTAGTAGAAGGTGAGGAGTACTGCGAGCCAGAACCAGCGGGGCTCAAGGCATCGATTCTCGGAGTCATCGAGCGCCGCGATCGCCTGATCCAGCAGGTCCCGGGAAACGGTCTTGATCCGGCGATCTTCAGGAGCCGCATCCACCCGTTCCAGGGGATCATGGCCGATCCATTCCGCTTCCATGGCGAAGCGCCACATCGCGCGGAAATGGCGACGGTAGTAGTTCCAGGTCGTCGCGCGGGCGCGCTGCAGGACCTGGCTGCGCCATTCCAGCAGCGTGTCGCGCTGAATCTCGTCCAGCGTCCTGACGCCCATGTCGTTTTGAAACTGTCGAACAACCTGTTGGTATCGGATGGCGGTATCGGGCCGCAAAATCCGCTCGCGCAGATAGATCTGCACCAGGTCGTCGAGGGTGCGGTGGGTTTCCATCGCGGGCATGCCCTCCCCTGTAACGGGTTCAAGTCACGCCCCTGGCATCACTGAAGTTAGCACACGGTCTCCCTGCCAGGCGCGCGACCTTACGGATTCAGCAGTGAAACCGCCTACTCCGTTTGCGATGGAGCCGAAATTTCCTGGGAGGATTGACGTCGTTCCCGCAATGCCTCGCGCACGATATCCACGCTCTCGGGGGCCTCGATGCCGAGGCGCGCCTTGCGATGATCGACGTACTCCATACGGACAGGACCGTCCGGGTGATGAAGGGTCATCCGGCTGCCTGCGGTGTCCCACTCGACATTGAGACCGGGCGCGCACGCCGACAGTCGAAGGGGTGCTTCCTGGGTCTGCACCGCAACCACGAGGGCGCTATCCCCCACGTACAGCGCTTCCCCGTCCTTCAGGGTCAAAACCAACATTCCTTATCCTCCTCCTTGCTTCCTTGCCTGGTTGCCAGATCCCTCTGTAGTGCTTCCGAATATTCGGTCGTTATTATTCCCCTATAAGCCGTGTAGAATATCCCGGTATTCCTCCCGTGTCACATGCCCGTAACTATCCGGGCAAGACGGCTGGCTTACGCTTCGGTGGCGGGTGTCAGGTGGTCGTTGGGTGACGGGGTCCAGTCCGGACCGAAGACCACGGAGACGTCGCGGATCAGGAGACCGTTGATCCGGCTCGTCTGGCGTTCGCCCCTCACCACATAGCGGTGGATGTTGGTGCCCTCGGGGGACTTCTCGTGTAGCTGCAACCGCTGAAAACGCTTCTGGGCCGCGTTCCACGCGTGGCCCGTCGCACTCGCAAAGTCGCGGAAGATCCCGGGGCTAACGAGTAGCACGCCCTCGGGGACGACGTGGATCCGGGCCTCTCGCGTGTTCACCAGGAGCGACCCGTCCGCGACACCTCGTCGGATCCATTCGAGACAGGCGTCGCCCGGATCTTCAGGCAAGGGAGTGTCCGCACCCGTATCGCAGGACGGCATCGGCTGCGGTGGTGGCTTGGCCGTCGGTTCGTCAGTGGTTTTATCCAGGGCATCGTCGAGACCCGGCGGGAGTGGCAGATCGTCCACGCCGGCGGATACGGGCGGGCCGGGGGGCGAGTGGTCTTGCGCCACCCCGTCAGACTGACCTGTCTGGATCGCGACGCTCCTCGCCGTGGGCGGATCTGCTGCGGGGGTGGCCACTTCTTCCGGTGCAGGGCGGCTTGCCGCTCCGTCGCCAGACTCCGTTGTCTCCTTGGTCGATGCCTCGCCCAGCGGAGTCACGGAACCCTCGAACTCCGTCGGCATCGTCTCGGGGTCGGACCAGAGACGGGCCACCGGCAGGCGGATCAGTGTCAG
>NZ_KB898118.1:0-13373 GCF_000377425.1 Thioalkalivibrio sp. ALE28
CCAAGAAACACGCCCGACTGCCGCGACCCCGGCCCGCTGTGCGGGCCGGGGTTTCCCTCGCTCCGAGGCTTTTCGCGGGCGGCGCTGAACTCGCTACGCTGCGCTCCGCTCAGACATCCAGCGCCTTGTCTCCCGCGAAAACCCTCTCCACTCGGCGCGACGACAACGGGGGGGTCAAGGTCAAGACAACGGCCGTCCCGACGGCCGCGCGAGTGGACGAAGGCTAGGTCTTCGGACATCTGGGCACGCTCGGCCTTCGGCCGTTGCGTGCCGCGCCCGCGAGCGGGCGCCGTGGACTTTCGGGCGGCGTTGCCTATGGTTATGCGCAAACGTGGGGACACGTTCGGTTTTGACCTTCCCCTCCCGTATGGAGCCCCTTGCGGAAGGGTTCTCGGGCCGGGAGAAGGCGCTGGATGTCTGAGCGAAGCGCAGCGTAGCGAGTTCAGCGCCGCCGGCCCGAGAGCCCTGGAGCAAGGTTCCCGGGCGAAATCCGGGTGCCCTTCTTTGGGTCCTTTCTTGGGTAAGCAAGAAAGGACCTCGCGGCGCGCTGGCGAGTCAGCGCCGGGCAGTATGCGGACCGGAGCCACCGTAAACACCGAGCGACGAACCAGGGCCAGCCACAACAAGGCAGGCGGCCGAACGAAGCCACCGTTACCAGCGAACGACGAACCAGGCCCGGATCGTCGTAGGCCCCCGCGCTTGGCGGATTAGCCGCGCGGCTTGAAGCCGGGCGGATGGCGCGCGATCCAGGCGACAAAGTCGCGGATCACCGGCTCGGTCAGCAGTGCGTCGCGTGTGTTCAGGCGCTCGGCCAGGACTTGCTCGTCGAAGTGCTTGTGAATGTGATCGTGGCAGGGACGACAGACCCAGAGAATGCGACCCTCGCGCTCCGCGCGGCTGAAGCGCCGCCGGATGCGCTTGCGCCGGTGCTGCTTGCGCGGAATCAGATGGTGGCGTGTCAGCGTATCCATCCGGCGCCCGCACAGCTCGCATCCGTGCAGGGGGCTGCCGTCGGGAGGGCCGGATCCGTTCACGGCGTCTGCTGGCGGAGGCGGCAGCGCGGCGGCGGCCGGGCGATGGCATAGTCCGGCTCGGTCAGGTCCATCAGACAGGGCGCGCCCTCCGGGTCGATAATGCGTGTGGCGATGGCGTGGATCGCGTCGCCACGCGGGCCGGTCTCGCGGACCTGGCGGCTGGTGATAGGCTGCCATTCGCCATCGCGTTCCTCCGCGATCTCGAAGCCGAATGGGAAGTAGCCGGGGGCGCCCAGACGCAGGTCGGTGACGACCAGCCGGTCGGGTTCGTCGTCACGCTCCGCACGATGGAAACGCAGGAAGTCGCCGGCGAACCACTGCAGGCGTTGCCCGTCCTCCAGGGCCAGCGCGGCATCCTCCAGATGGGCGCCGCGCTCGAAGACCTCGAAGTCCGGCCGGATGGGCTGATCGAGGATGCCGACCCAGGCCTCCAGGAAGTGGCCGTCGTCGATGACGGTGACGCGCCACAGGAGCAGGTTGAACGGGGTGGGCTGGATCATGCGCGGCTGGTCCTGCAGATCCATTGCGATCAGCGTGGGCTGGATGCGATGGTCGAGCCAGGCCTTCAGCGCGAGACCGGAACCGGCGTAGGCGGTGGACAGCACGAGTCCGGCGACCAGCAGGCGTGGCGCGAAACGGTAGAACAGGGCACCGATGGCCGCGACCAGCAGGGGCAGGGTGTAGAACGGGTCGATCACGAAGATGGAACCCGTGGACAGGGGGCCGACCGGCAGCGGCCAGAGCACCTGGGTGCCGTAGGTGGTCAGCAGGTCGTTCAGCGAGTGCGTGGCCCAGATCAGGAAGAAGAACAGCCACCAGCGGCCAAAGCCGATCTCCCGCGTCGCCGGGACCTTCGCCAGTAACCCCGCGACACCGGTGGCCACCAGCAGCTGTACCAGCCAGGAGTGGGTAAAGCCCCGGTGGTGGATGAACTCGGATACCGCGTCCCCGTAAGCTATGAACGCATCCAGGTCGGGCAGCAGCGCAACGCCGGCCCCCAGCACTACGGCCTTGCGCCCCAGGCGGGAGCCGAGGACGAGGCCGCCGATCACGGCGCCGAGACTGGCGTGGGTAACGGGATCCATGCGTGATCATTCCTTCATTCAGAGGCTCGACGATTACCGAGCCTGCGACCGGGCCGCGGGGCGCGAGTTCGGGCGATCAAACCAGAGCGGTGGACATGACTCAAGCCACAGGGGCGAAAGACTGGCATTTCTGGGTGGACCGGGGCGGGACGTTCACCGACCTGGTCGCGCGTGATCCGACGGGGCGGCTGCATACCCGCAAGTTGCTGTCCGATAACCCGCAGGCGTATGCCGATGCGGCGGTACAGGGCATGCGCGACCTGCTCGGCCTCGATCCTGGCGCACCGATCCCCGAGGGGGTGATCCACGAGGTGCGCATGGGGACCACGGTGGCCACCAACGCCCTGCTCGAGCGCAAGGGGGAGCCCACCCTGCTGGTGATCACCGAGGGTCTGGAGGACGTGCTGGCGATCGGGCACCAGGCGCGGCCGGACCTGTTCGCGCGGGCCATTCGGCTGCCGTCGCCGGTGTATGCCCGCGTGGAACCGGTGCGCGAGCGGGTGAACGCGGCCGGGGAGATCCTCCAGCCGGTGGATCTGGAGGCCCTGCGCCCGCGCCTGCAGGCGGCCCTGGATGACGGGATTCGCGCGCTGGCGATTGTGTGCATGCACGGCTATCGCTATCCGGCACATGAACAGGCTATCGCGGCACTCGCCCGCGAAATGGGGTTCGCCGAGGTGGCTGCCAGCCACGCGACCAGCCCGCTGATCAAGCTGGTACCCCGTGGCGAGACCACGGTAGTGGATGCCTATCTGTCGCCGGTGCTGGGCCGCTATGTGGAACAGGTCAGCGCGGAACTGGGCGATGTGCCCCTGCGCTTCATGCAGTCGCATGGCGGGCTGGTCGATGCGGCGCGGTTCCGCGGGCGTGACGCGATCCTTTCGGGGCCGGCCGGCGGGATCGTCGGGGCCCTGAAGACCGCCGCGCCGCTCGGTTTCGAGCGCCTGATTACCTTCGACATGGGCGGGACTTCCACGGACGTCGCGCACCTGGCGGGTGAGCTGGAACGCCGCCAGGAGAGCGAGGTGGCCGGTGCCCGCCTGCGCGTGCCGATGCTGGACATCCACACCGTCGCGGCGGGCGGCGGCTCGGTGTGTCGCTTCGACGGCATCCGCCTGCGGGTCGGGCCGGAGTCGGCCGGGGCGCAGCCGGGGCCGGCCTGCTATGGCCAGGACGGGCCGCTGACGGTGACCGACTGCAACGTGCTGCTGGGGCGCCTGCGCCCCGAGTATTTCCCGGCGGTGTTCGGCCCCGGGCGCGACCGGCCGCTGGATCCGGAACCGGTTCGGCGGCAGTTCGAGGCCCTGGCGAGCGAGGTGCAGTCGGCGACCGGGGAGGCGGCGACGCCGGAAGGGCTGGCCGAGGGGCTGCTGCAGATTGCGGTGGAGCACATGGCCCAGGCGATCAAGACCATCTCGGTGCAGCGCGGCCACGATGTGTCGCGCTACGCCCTGGTCTGTTTCGGCGGCGCGGGCGGGCAGCATGCCTGCCGCGTGGCGGAGCAGCTGAGTATGGATCACATCCTGTTCCATCCGCTGGGTGGGGTGCTGTCGGCCTACGGGATGGGGCTGGGCGAGCTGCGCGCCTTGCGCGAGCGCAGCCTGGAATGGCCACTGGACGAGGCGCATGCCGGGGCGATCGATGCGGCGCTGGAGGATCAGGCCAGCGCGGCGGCCGCGGCTCTGACGGAGCAGGGCGTGGCCGCGGACGCCATGCGCATCGAACGGCGCCTGCATCTGCGGGTGGCGGGGTCGGATACCGCGCTGGAGGTGCCGGCCGGTTCGCCCGAGGCACTGATGGAGGCCTTCGCCGCCGCCTGGCGCGGGCGGTACGGGTTCGCGCCGCCGGATCGGCCGCTGGTGGTGGCGGTTGCGGCGGCCGAGGCGATCGCGACCAGCGCCGGGGAGTCGATGGCCAAGCCGGAGGCATGCCCCGACGCGGTGCCCGCACCCCAGGCGGATACGGTATCGCTGCGGGTGGCCGGCGAGTGGCGCGATGTCCCGCTGTACCGGCGCGAGGCGCTGTGCCCCGGGATGACGCTGGCGGGTCCGGCGCTGGTGATTGAGGCCACCGCGACACTGGTGCTGGAGCCGGGCTGGCATGGCCGGATCGAGCACGAGGGTACGCTGCGGCTCGCGCGCGCGGCCGGCGCCGAGCGGCATGCGCAGCCCGCGGCCACCGATGCCGCCGCGATCCCACGCGATCCGGTGTTGCTGGAGGTCTTCAACCACCGCTTCATGGCGATAGCCGACCAGATGGGCTTTACCCTGCGCAACACTGCGCACTCGGTGAACATCAAGGAGCGCCTGGATTTCTCCTGCGCGCTGTTCGACGCCCACGGCCAGCTGGTGGCCAATGCCCCGCACATGCCGGTGCATCTGGGGTCGATGGGGGCCAGCGTGCGCGCGGTGGTCGCGGCCGCGGGCGACGACCTCCGCCCCGGGGATGCCTGGGTGCTGAACGACCCCTACAACGGCGGGACCCATCTTCCGGACATCACGGTGGTCACGCCGGTGTTTGTCGGGCCGGGCGGCGCGGTGACCGAGGATTCGAAGGCCGAGGTGGCGGCCCCGGCATTTTTCGTGGCCTCGCGCGGGCACCATGCGGATGTCGGCGGCATCACCCCGGGGTCGATGCCGGCGTTCTCGCACCGGCTGGAGGAGGAGGGCGTGCTGATTGCCCCGACCCGCCTGGTCCGTGACGGGCGTTTTGCCACATCGCGTATCCGGACACTGCTGGGGTCGGGTGACTGGCCGGCCCGCAACCCGGATCAGAACCTGGCGGATCTGGAGGCCCAGGTGGCGGCCAATCGCAAGGGACTGGAGGAGCTGGGCCGGCTGCTGGACGAGTATGGCGTGCCGACCGTCACGGCCTACATGCAGCACGTGCAGGACAATGCCACCGAGGCGGTCGAGCGGCTGATCCCGAGTCTGGAGGGCGGTACGTTCCAATATGCGCTGGACAACGGCGCCGAGATTCGGGTGGCCGTCACGTGTGATCCGGGGGCGCGCCGCCTGCGGATCGACTTCGCGGGGACCTCGCCGGCCCGCGAGGACAATTTCAATGCCCCGGGCTCCATCGTGCGGGCGGCGGTGCTGTACGTGCTGCGCACGTTGCTGGAAGACGAGATCCCGCTGAATGATGGCTGCCTGGCGCCGGTAGACCTGGCGATCCCGGAGGGCTGCCTGCTGAATCCGGTGCCGCCCGCCGCCGTGGTCGCCGGGAACGTCGAGACCTCGCAGGTGGTGACCGATGCGCTTTTCGGGGCCCTGGGCGTGCAGGCCGCGGCCCAGGGCACGATGAACAACCTGACCTTTGGCGATGCCGGGCGGCAGTACTACGAGACGATCGCCGGCGGTGCCGGGGCCGGTCCCGGGTACGAAGGGGCCAGCGCCGTACAGACGCACATGACCAACTCCCGCCTGACCGACCCCGAGGTGCTGGAGAGTCGCTTCCCGGTGCGGGTGGAGCGATTCGGCTATCGCCGGGGCTCCGGTGGCGCCGGGCAGTACCGCGGTGGCGATGGCGTGATCCGCCGACTGGGCTTCGATGCGCCGATGGAGGTGGTGCTGCTGGCCAACCGGCGCCGCGTGCCACCGTTCGGGCTGGCCGGGGGCGAGCCCGGGGCGCCGGGCGAGGACGTGATCCTGCGTGCGGATGGCGGCCGCGAGCCGCTGGCGGGCTGCGACCGTCGCGAGGTTGGCCCGGGGGATGCAGTGGAGATCCATACGCCTGGCGGGGGCGGCTACGGTCGCGGGTAGGGTCCGGCCACCGCCCTTGGCGTCCGGTGCTCGGCCTTCGGGCCCTTGGAGATCGACGCGGCGGGCCGTGCGATGACAGGGAACCGTCCGGTCGGTCATTGCGAGGCGCCGCAGGCGCCGTGGAAATCTCCCGTTTCTCGCCCGGCGTCAGCGCACGTTCAATCCCAGCGCTGGGGTACGCGCTGGATCTCGTCGGTGTCGTAGCCCAGTTCGTCGAGGCGGGCGAGGATGGCCTGGTAGTCCTCCTCGGCCATCTCCGGTTCGCGTGCCATGATCCAGACGTAGTCGCGCTTGCTGCGGCCGATCACGGTCTGGCTGTAATCCTCGTCGAGGTAGACGATCAGGAACTCGGCCTTGAATGGCCACAGAAAGCGCATGCCCCATTCGGCGTTGTCCTCGCTCTTCACGAAGCCGGTGGGGTTGTATTCGCGGCGCGGGCCGTCGAAGCCGCCCTTGTTGAACGAGAAGGTGGTGGCAATGGTGCCGTCCTCGTTGAGGGCGTACTGCTCCAGGGCGTTATAGGCGTCGCGCTCGAGGAAGGTCGGGATGTTGGCGATCACGTACCAGTCGCCCATGTAGCGGTCGAGATCCACGTGATCCACGGTGGGCATCTTCTGCGGGGTGCTGCATCCGGTCATCAGGATCCCCAGTACCAGGCCCGCGCAAAGGGCCGCCAGTGAGCGTGTCATCGTCGTCTTCCCGGGTGGCGTCGGGAAATGGACCACGGGGGCGTGAAAAAGGTCCGGCCCGGCGACGGATTCCCCGGAGGGGCGGGCCTCAGGCGGTCTGACCGAGGCGCTGGTCCATCAGGTGGTCGAACAGGGATTCCTCGGGGATGATCTGGGCGCGTCCGCTGCGGAATTCGTGGGCCAGTCCCTGAATGCTGTGCTGGCGCTTGGCGCGGCCGGCGGCATCGGTGAACAGCAGGCGTCCGGCGTGACTGCCGCGCCAGACCAGCTTCATCCGGGTGACCTTGGTGCCCGCAGGCGAGGTGAACTGGATCCAGGTGCCGGAAACCAGGTTGTCGGCGTATTCGACGTGCTCGTCGGCGTGATCCCGCATCAGGGACGGGTCGTCGTCGGCATGACGCGGCGAGGTGCCGAACACCGAGCTCGACCGGTTGCCGGCCCGTTTCCGGGCCTGTTCCATGCGCTCGTCTGCGGCCGCCGTTTCGTCGGACGACCCGGTCGCGGGACTGGTGTCGGGCTTGGTCGGCTCGGCGGGCGTGGAGCGGCGTTTTCCGGCGGCCACCAGGTGGGCACTGACCAGGTCCTGCTTGATGCGGGCCCGTTCTTCCTTCGACAGCGGCGCCCGGTCGAGGAAGGCACGGATGCGGGCCAGGAGGGGAGCCGAGGCCTGGAAGTCCGGTTCCGCCTGCATCAGGGCCAGCAGTTCGTGCAGCAGGGCCATGCCGTCGTTGTCGGAGTCCTTGTCTCCCGCGGCTTCGGGGCCGGTGCTCTCACTCTCATCCCCGGCATCCGCCTCCGCGGTCTTTTGCGCGGTCATCAGCGGGACCCAGGCATCCATTAGCTGCTCGCGGGCCTCGTCCGGGATGTCCTGCCCCATGGAGATCACGGTGCGCTCGACCGTGGATTCGACGCTGTAGGTGATCTCCAGCGTGCGCTCTTCCTTCTGCGCCTCGGCCTGTTCGCTGGCCGCCTGGTGGGCGATCTGCTCCTCGACCTCGGCGAGGTCGTCCCGCAGTCGCGCGAGCGCCTGGTCGTAGGCATCGCTGTCGCCAAGGCCCCCGTTGCGCACGCGTTCCACATTCTCGAAGACCAGACGGCTAAGCGGCAGCTGGCGAGCCTCGTCCAGCGGCAGGTCGGGATCGATGCGCAGGGCGATGTTCAGCAGCAGCCCGGTCATTTGCCGCGCGGGGTGGCCGCGGTCGCGGAAGAAGTGCGTCTCGCGCATGGCGATCCGTACCAGCGGGAGCTGGAGATCCGACAGCGGCTCGCGCAACGCGGGATTGAGGTCGTCGCGCTTCAGGATCATGTCGAACAGCCCCTGAAGCAGGTCCATCACGAAGGGTTCCAGGGTGCTGGGCGAGGCACTGTTCAGCACGGTGGTGACCGCCTCCGCCGGCGAGCCGTAACCGGCCCCGGCCGCTGGCGCCCCCCCGGCGGCCGCGACGACCTGGCCGGCAACCGGGACCTGGTAGCCGAATTGCCCCCAGTTGCCCGCGGCGCCGGTGGCGGGCGCGGCCGCGGCCGCGCCTGCGGGTGGTGGTCCACCACCGCCGGGAGCCCCCTGCGGCACGGGACCCGTCGCCGTGGCCGCGCCCGGGTGGGCGCGTGCGCCGGTCCGTACCTCGGGCACCGTGAAGCCCGCATCGCGGAAGGCCTGCAGCAGCGCCTGCATTTCCGGCTGCAGTTCCCGGATCACGTCGCGGTCGAACCAGTGCAGCAGGAGCAGGCAGTCTTCCGGCGGCAGGGGCACGGCCTCGAGCGCTTCCAGGAAGGCCTCGCCCAGGGCATGCGGGTGCCACGGGGCGTCCTCGGGCGCGGCCGCCAGGTGGTAGTCCCGCGTGACGGTCTCCAGGGCATCGATCTCCGCCGCCATCGCCGAGCGCGCGCCCGTGACCAGCTTGCGCAGGGCCACCTCGCGCTCGGTATCGGCGGCGTCCATCAGGCTCAGTTCGTGCTCGCCTGCCGCCTCGGTGTCGTCGGCGTCCTCGGGTGTGACTGCACTGTGAAGTCGGTCACGAAAATGCTGGAGGATGGCGGCGCTGGCCATGCGGATCTGGCGCGACAGGGCGAGGTTCTGGGCCGCGCGCTGGGAGTCGATCGCGCGCTCGGAGGCCTCCATCAGGCGGTCGTCGAGTTCGCCCAGAAAGGTCTCGAGGCGCGTCTGGACGCCCTTGGAGAAGGGGCCCCAGACGCGATGCAGGGTTCGGGCCGGAATCCGGTGACGTTGCGCCATGATCGCTATGTATCTGGTCCAGGCCACAATCTAGCACCCCTGCGGCCGTGGGTGTGACCGTCCATGCCGCCTTGGTGCGCGTCGGGCGGGGAACCGCCCGCGGATACCCGGGTCAACGTTGCATCGACGCGGGGGAACTTCATTCATGCAGCAGATGATCGAGTGGGCGGAGCAGGGACGACTGCCGGATACGTTTGTGCGCGCGGGCATTCGTCGCCTGCTGGCCGAGCGCTTGCGCGAGAGCGGTGCGCCGGCCGAGGAGGCGATGGAACGGCGCTATGCGCTGATCGAGGCGATGCGCAAGGCGCC
The DNA here is from genome assembly GCF_000377425.1 of Thioalkalivibrio sp. ALE28. NCBI lineage: Bacteria > Pseudomonadati > Pseudomonadota > Gammaproteobacteria > Chromatiales > Ectothiorhodospiraceae > Thioalkalivibrio > Thioalkalivibrio sp. ALE28. The sequence continues at coordinate 9,112 of NZ_KB898118.1, forward strand.
CGTGGCGTTGTCGACCGAGGTGGCGAACGAGCAGCACTACGAGGTGCCCACCGAGTATTTCGAGCGCTGTCTGGGGCCGTGGCTGAAATACTCCTGTGCCTGGTGGCCCGACGGTGTGAATGACCTGCGTGCGGCCGAGGCGGGCATGCTGCAACTGACCTGCGAGCGGGCCGGTCTGGAGAACGGTCAGCAGGTGCTGGAGCTTGGTTGTGGCTGGGGGTCGCTGTCCCTGTGGATGGCGGAGCAGTATCCGCAGTCCCGCATTGTGTCGGTGTCCAATTCCGCGACCCAGCGGGCCTCCATCGAGGCGCGCCGGGATGCACGCGGACTGGACAACCTGACGATCGTGACCGCCGACATGAATGACTTTGCCCCGGAGCAGACGGGGTTCGACCGGGTGGTCTCGGTGGAGATGTTCGAGCACATGCGCAACTGGCCGGAGCTGCTGCGGCGCATTTCGACCTGGCTGCGACCGGGCGGACAGTTCTTCATGCATGTCTTCGCCCATCGCGAGTTCGCCTACCTCTTCGAGAGCGAGGGCGCCCACGACTGGATGGGTCAGTACTTCTTCCGCGACGGGCTGATGCCGGCGGACGACCTGGCGCGGCACTTCCAGGACGACCTGCGGGTGGTCCGCCAGTGGCGGGTGAACGGCCAGCACTACGCGCGCACCCTGAACGCCTGGCTGAGCCGCCAGGACGCCGCGCGGGACGAGCTGATGCCGCTGTTCGAGCAGACCTACGGGAAGCAGGACGCGGCGCTGTGGTTCCAGCGCTGGCGCATGTTCTACATGGCCTGCGCCGAATTGTTCGATTATCGCGGTGGCAACGAGTGGTTCGTGTCGCACGTCCTCTTCCGGCGGCCCGAGGCCTGACCCGTGGGGGGCTGGATGCTGTTCGTCGCCGGGCTGGCCGCGGCGCTGCTCCTGATGACGGGGGTCTGGGCGGCCAGTGTTGCCCGCCGCGATGCCAGCCTGGTGGATCGCTACTGGGGGCTGGGCTTCGTGCTGGTGACGCTGGTGTGGTGGGGGCTGTCCGGCTGGCCGCCGCAGGGGCTGTGGATCGTGATCCCGGTGCTGCTGTGGGGTGTGCGTCTGTCCGCCTTCATCACCTGGCGCAACTGGGGTCATGGCGAGGACGGGCGCTACACCGACATGCGCGCCGGTCGCAGCGACACGGCCTTCGCCGCCCGCAGCCTGGTGACGATCTTCTGGCTGCAGGGGGCCCTGGTGGCCGTGATCGGCCTGCCGATGCTGGCGGTGATACAGGCCGATGGCCTGTGGTGGCCGCTGGCTGTCGCCGGGCTTCTGGTCTGGGCCGTCGGGTTGTGGTTCGAGGCGGTGGCCGATGCCCAGATGGCGCGCTTTCGCCGCGATCCGGGTAACCGTGGGCAGGTGATGGATCGCGGGCTTTGGCGCTACAGCCGCCATCCCAACTACTTCGGCGAGATCGTGGTCTGGGTCGGGTTCGGCCTCTTGGCCCTGGCCGCCGGGGGCTGGTGGGCCGTCCCGTCGGCGGTGGTGATGATCCTGCTGATCCTGCGTGTGTCCGGCGTCACGTTGCTGGAACGACGCCTGCACAAATCGCGTCCCGGGTACGCGGACTACGTGCGGCGCACCAACACGCTGATCCCGGGTCCGCCACGCCCCTGAACCGCGGGTGGCAACGGGCCCGGATCCCTTGCCGTGCTTTCCCCCTCCGCGCTATAAAGCGCACGTCCCGCCGGGCGGTTTCGCCGCCGGGCGCAGCCTTCATTGATGCAGCCAACCGCGAGCGAGTCGATCGATCCAATGAGTGCGACCCCGAGTTCCGTCCAGGCCATTGAGCTGAAAGGGCGCATGATGCTGGTCTCCGTGCTGCGCGTGTACCAGACCGATCCGCAGGTCCTGGGCGAGGTGCTGGCGGCGCGGCGCGAGCAGGCCCCGGAGTTGATGCGCGACATGCCGATCGTGCTCGATCTGGAGGCGGTGGCCGAGAGCCCGGAGTCGGATCTGCAGGCGACCATCGAGCGCGTGCGCGCCGAGGGCTTCAAGCTGATCGGGCTGCAGGCCGGCGAGGTCGCCGAGCGGCTGCAGAGCTATGCGGAACTGTTCGATGTCCTGCCGGTGCTGCAACTGGGCGGGCGCGGCGGTGCGCCCACCGGCGAGGTGTCGCTGGAGGACGAGACCCCGGCGCCCGAGCGGGCCGACGAGGCGCAGGAGAAGAGCGCGCCGGCCGAGGTCGCGGCCGTCCACAGCGCGACCCGTATCGTCGATCAGCCGGTGCGCTCCGGGCAGCAGATCTATGCCCGTGGCGGCGACCTGATTGTTACCGGCGCGGTCTCGCCGGGGGCCGAGTTGCTGGCCGACGGGCACATCCATGTGCTGGGGCCGTTAAGAGGGCGTGCGCTGGCCGGGGTGCGTGGCCTGGTGACGGCGCGTATCTTCTGCCGGCGTCTGGATGCCGAGCTGCTGTCCATCGCCGGGCATTACCGGATCGCCGAGGACATCACGGAAGCCGAGCGTGGCGAGAATCGGCTGGTGACACTGGACGGCGAAAGCCTCAAGATCGCGGAGATCTGAACGGCGGCCCGAAGGGCGGCCGGCCACGACATGACAGGAACCCGTCCGTCTGTCCCCGGCACCGCCGGGTACCGGCAAGACGACAAGGAGCTGCAGCCAACATGGCACGTATCGTAGTGATTACCTCGGGCAAGGGCGGGGTGGGCAAGACCACCACCTCGGCCGCGATTGCCACCGGCCTGGCCCTGCGCGGCCACAAGACCGCCGTGATCGACTTTGACGTGGGTCTGCGCAACCTCGACCTGATCATGGGGTGCGAGCGGCGCGTGGTGTACGACTTCGTCAACGTGATCAACGGCGATGCGAACCTGAAGCAGGCCCTCATCCGCGACAAGCGGGTGGACAACCTGTACATCCTCCCGGCCTCCCAGACCCGCGACAAGGACGCCCTGACCCAGGACGGCGTGGAGCGGGTGCTGAACGAATTGTCCGAGGATTTCGAGTACATCGTCTGTGACAGCCCGGCCGGCATCGAGCGTGGCGCCCTGATGGCTGCGTACTTCGCCGACGAGGCGATCGTGGTGACCAACCCCGAGGTCTCCTCGGTGCGCGACTCCGACCGCATCCTGGGGATCCTGGCGAGCAAGACGCGCCGGGTGGAGCAGGGCGGCGAACCGATCGAGGGCAAGCTGCTGCTGACGCGCTATTCGGCCGAGCGTGCCGAGCGCGGCGAGATGCTGAGCATCGAGGACGTCGGCGAGATCCTCGCGATCGAACTGCTCGGCGTGATCCCGGAATCCCAGGCGGTGCTGAATGCCTCCAACGCCGGGCAGCCGGTGGTGCTGGACGAGGAATCCGATGCCGGGCAGGCCTACCAGGACGCCGTGGATCGGTTCCTGGGCGAGGAACGTCCGCTGCGCTTTGTCGACGTACCGAAGAAGGGCTTCTTCGGGCGCCTGTTCAAGGGGTGATCATGGGGATCTTCGATTACTTCCGCCAGCCGCGGCAGAAGAGCGCGAGTGTCGCCAAGGAACGCCTGCAGATCATCGTGGCGCGCGAGCGCGCGGCGCGTTCCGGGCCCGATTACCTCCCGGCGATGCAGCAGGAACTGCTCCAGGTGATCCGCAAGTATGTGCAGGTCGACGACGACGCGGTGCAGATGAACGTGGATCGCGAGGGGGACTGCGAGGTCCTCGAGCTGAACATCACCCTGCCGGACGACAAGGAATAGCACGATGAAAGTGCTCATCACCGGCTCGGCCGGATTCATCGGCAGCGCGCTGAGCCTGCGCCTGCTGGAGCGCGGCGACGAGGTGATCGGCGTCGACAACCTGAACGACTACTACGACGTCTCGCTCAAGGAGGCGCGCCTGGCGCGCACCCAGGACCACCCGAACTATACCGAGGTGCGCGAGGACATCGCCGACCGTGCCGCGATGGATCGGGTATTCCGCGAGCACCGCCCGCAGCGGGTGGTGAACCTGGCGGCCCAGGCCGGGGTGCGCTACTCGCTGGAGAACCCGGCGGCCTATGTCGATACCAACCTGGTCGGCTTCGGCAACATCCTGGAGGGCTGCCGCCACAACGGCGTGGAGCACCTGGTCTACGCCAGCTCCAGCTCGGTCTACGGCGCCAACACCACCATGCCGTTCTCGGTGCACGACAACGTCGACCACCCGCTGTCGCTCTACGCCGCGAGCAAGAAGGCCAACGAGCTGATGGCGCACACCTACAGCCACCTCTACGACCTGCCGGTGACGGG
>NZ_KB898119.1:0-4468 GCF_000377425.1 Thioalkalivibrio sp. ALE28
CAGCGGGCCGGGGTCGCGGCAGTCGGGCGTGTTTCTTGGTGACTTCTTTGCACGAGCAAAGAAGTCACTCGGGGCGCGCTGGCGAGTCAGCGCACGGCAGTATGTGGACCGAAGGCACGTAAACACCGGAGGACGAACCAGGCCTAGCCACAACAGGGCAGGCGGTGAGCCGAAGGCACGTAAACACCGGATGCAGAACCAGGACCAGCCACCACAGGGCAGGCGGCCGGACGAAGGCACCTTAAACTCCGGAGGCCGAACCAGGGCCAGCCACAAAAAGGCAAGCAGCCGAATCGGAAGCTACTGCACACCCGCGGCGGAACCGGTGCCAGCCGGTCCGCGGTGAGTAAAACCCCGATAGCGGTCAGGCCGGGCGGTGGGGACAGGCGTGGTCGTTACAGTCGCCGTACAGGACCAGGGCATGATCCTTGATGGAAAAACCGTGGTGCTGGGCCACCTCGCGCTGGCGCCGCTCGATCGTCTCGTCGAAAAACTCCTCGACCCGCCCGCACTGGTTGCACACGATATGGTCATGGTGGCCACCACGCTCCAGCTCGAACACCGCCTGATTGCCCTCCAGGTGCAGACGACAGACCAGCCCGGCCGCCTCGAACTGGGTCAGCACGCGATACACCGTGGCCAGGCCGATCTCCTCGCCGGATTCGAGCAGCTCGCGATAGATCGCCTCGGCCGTCAGATGCCGGGTCTCCGAGGTCTCGAGGATCTCGAGGATCTTCATCCGCGGCAGCGTGACCTTGAGTCCCGCCTTCTTGAGATTACTGGTTTCCATTGCCTGTTTTCCCGGTCCGATCCGCTTGAGAGCGGCGGGACGCTTTGGTGTACCATGCGCGTTCACGGCCCACCAGACGCCGAGGACCGCCCGCTCAGATGATCAAGATTCTCATTTCTATCGCCGTGGCCGCAAGCCTGCTGAGCGCCTGCGGCGGCCTCAACCAGTTCCGTCTGGATGTACAACAGGGCAACGTGATCGACCCCGTCCAGGTGGCGCAGATCCAGCCCGGCATGACGCCGCAGCAGGTCCGTTTCCTGATGGGGTCGCCCCAGCTGGAGCCCGCCTTCCGCGCCGACGAGCGCTGGGACTACGTCTACTACCGCCGCCCGGGCTTCGGGGCGACCGAGCGCCAGCGGGTCACAGTGCATTTTGCGAACGGCGTGGTCAGCCACGTGGATGCCGACATCCCGCAGCCGGTCGCGCTGGACGAGCACCCGGTGGACATGGACAACGACTGACGCTCGCCCGCATCCCCGAAGTGCCGCGGGCTCACAGGGCTCTCGCTATTCCTCCGCGTTCTCCGGCCCTGCGTCCTTCTTCGATTCGCCCCCGGCTTCCGCGTCTCCCTTGCCCGGCTTCTTCTTGCGCCCCTTCCCGGCGCGCTGGCGGCGCACCTCCTTCGGGTCCGCGATCAGCGGACGGTAGATCTCGATGCGGTCACGCGGCCGCAGCACGGTGTCGCGCCGGGTAATCTTGCCGAAGATCCCGACCTTCGCATTCTCCAGGTCGATCTCCGGAAACTGCAGCTCGATCTCGGACTGGCGCAGCGCGGTATCCACCGTGGTGCCCTCGGGCACCACCAGCGGCAGGATCACCTGGCGGTCGGGGCGCGCATAGGCCACCTCCACGCGGATCATGCCGTCCGCGGCGGCCGGGGCCACGGGACTATCCGGCACCGTGGACCTCGCGCGCGCGCTGGACAAAGGCATCGACCAGCGAATTGGCAATCTGGTTGAACACCGGCCCGATCGCGAAGGCCATGATGCGGTTGGCGAACTCGAATTCCAGCTCCAGGGCGATACGGGTCTTGCCGCCCTCCACCTGGCTGAAGGTCCAGGTCCCGTGCAGTCGCCGGAACGGTCCGGAGACCAGGCGCATGTCGATGCTCTCCGGGCGTTTCAGGGTATTGCGGGTGGTAAACGACTTGTGCAACGCGCCCTTGGCCAGTTCGATCGTGCCTTCCACCTCGTGCTCGCCGCGCGGGTGCGCCGACGCACTGCGACAGCCCGGCAGGAATTCCGGATAGGCATCGACGTCGTTCACGAGATTGAACATCTGCTCCTGGGTGTAGGGCACATCCGCGTAGCGGCGAATCTTCGAGGCCATCAAATCAACTCCACCGCACGCAGGAAGACAAACAGGATCGCGACCGGCGCGACGAAGCGCACCAGGAAGTACCAGACCTGATACAGCGCCGGGTGCTTCATGCGCAGTTCGGACTGCACCGAGCGCTCGGTCATCCGCCAGCCCACGAAGATCGCGATCAGGAAGCCGCCCAGCGGCAGCAGGATGTTGGCCGTCACGTAGTCCAGCAGGTCCAGGATGCCCATGTCGAACAGGGTGTAGTCGGACCAGACGTTCAGCGACAGCAGCGCGCCAATCCCCAGGAACCAGGCCCCGATGGCGATCAGCGACGTCGCCATCACCCGGCTAAGCCCCAGGTTCTCCACCAGGAAGGCGACCGCCGGCTCAATGATGGAGATCGCCGAGGTCCAGGCCGCAAACACCAGCAGCACGAAGAACATGGTGCCGAAGTACAGGCCGCCCGGCATATCGGCAAACGCCAGCGGCAGGGTCACGAAGATCAGCCCCGGCCCCTGTTCGGCCGACAGCCCGGCTCCGAGCACGATGGGGAAGATCGCCAGCCCGGCCATGATCGCCACCAGGGTATCCGCCCCGACCACCGCCGCCGAGGTGCGCGCGATGGACGCCTCACTCTGCAGGTAGCTGCCGTAGATCATGATCGCGCCCATCCCGAGACTGAGCGTGAAGAAGGCCTGGCCCATCGCCAGCAGCACCGCGTTCGCCGACAGCGCGGAGAAATCGGGATACAGCAGGAACTGCAGACCGGCGAAGAACTGCCCCTCGACCATTGCATAGCCGACCATCACCACCAGCATCACGAACAGCAGTGGCATCAGGATCGTCACCGCCTTCTCCAGGCCCGACTGCACCCCGCGCGCGACCACCATCGCCGTCATCACCATGAAGATGGTATGCCAAGCCAGCAGCGCCTCCGGGTCCGCCAGCATGTTGCCGAACATCGACTCGGAACCGTCCGCGTCCAGCCCGAGGAAGCCGCCCGTGCCCGACTTGAAGACATACGACAGCGACCAGCCGGCCACCACGCTGTAGAAGGACAGGATCAGGAACCCGGCCAGCACCCCGATCCAGCCGATCATCCCCCAGGCGCGCGTGAGCCCCTCCTCGCGCGCCAGGGCGGACATCGTGTTGATCGGGCTCTGGCGCCCGCGCCGTCCCAGCAGGATCTCCGCCATCATCACCGGCAGGCCGATCAGCAGGATGCAGCCCAGATACACCAGCACGAAGGCCCCGCCGCCGTTCTCGCCGGCGATATAGGGGAAGCGCCAGATATTGCCGAGGCCGACGGCCGAACCGGTGGCCGCCAGGATGAAGGCCAGGCGGGTCGTCCATTGCCCGTGGATCGAGGTCGTGGCAGGCATCAGTGGCTCCTTTGTGAGCGGAGACGGAAGGCGTGTGCGCGGCCATCGCGCCCGGGCAGCGCCCGGGCCCGGGCGCACAGCGCGTCGCCGAGTCCGCCGGAATTGTGGGGCAGCGGGTCCTCAGGCTCAACTTTCACCACGGATGCAGGCCCATGCCGACTGCTTCGCCGCGCCGCCTGCAGTACACTGCGCGGGTTATGGGAAAGAAGAAGAAACAAGGCGGCGACAACTCCAGCACCATCGCGCTCAACCGCAAGGCGCGCCACGATTTCTTTATCGAGGATCGCCTGGAGGCGGGGCTGGAGCTGGAGGGCTGGGAGGTCAAGTCCATGCGCGCCGGGCGCGCGCAGCTGAGCGAGGCCTACGTGCTGCTGCGCAACGGCGAGGCCTTCCTGTTCGGGGCCCACGTCACCCCGCTGCCCACTGCCTCCACCCATATCAACCCGGACCCCAGCCGCACGCGCAAGCTGCTGCTCCACCGCTCCGAGATCAACCGCCTGGTCGGCGCGGTGGAACGCAAGGGCTACACCCTGGTACCGATGGCCCTGTACTGGAAGCGTGGCCGCGCCAAGCTCGAGATCGGGCTGGCCAAGGGCAAGAAGGAATTCGACAAGCGCGCCGCCAAGAAGGACAAGGACTGGGAGCGCGAGCGGGCGCGGATTTTGAAGCACAACTAACGCCGCGGCACCCCGCCCGCCGTCCCCGTTCCGGCTCGCGCCGGTCGCCCCGGCCCCGTCCCTCGCCGTTTACGGTCCCTTCGTCCGGCCGCCTGCCTCGTGGTGGCTGGTCCTGGTTCGTCCTCCGGTGTTTACGTGCCTTCGGTCCGTCGCCTGCCATGTGGTGGCTGGTCCTGGTTCGCCGCTCGGTGTTTACGGTGGCTTCTGTCCGCATACTGCCCGGCGCTGACTCGCCAGCGCGCCCCGAGTGACTTCTTTGCTCGTGCAAAGAAGTCACCAAGAAACACGCCCGACTGCCGCGACCCCGGCCCGCT
>NZ_KB898120.1:0-1982 GCF_000377425.1 Thioalkalivibrio sp. ALE28
GCTTTCAGGGGCCTGATACGCTCAGGCGGGCGGTAAAGCCGTCATTCCCCAGGGCCGCGCGCGACCCTCGGGAATGACGCCACCCCGCGCCAGTGGCGGGAGTGGCGGTTGGTCAATGGCGCCGACGGTTTTGCCGGCGGGCGATCAGGTAGGCGCCGATCATCACGATCCCGATCAGTGCCAGCCCAATGAACACGCCGAAGTCTTCCATAAGCATCATCTTAGCTCTCCCGGCAGCCCACGAGCCAGAGGATCAGGCCCAGGACCACGGTGCTGAGTCCTCCTGCGGTGAATCCGCGGTCGATGAACAGAGTCAGGATCCCGGCAACAGCCAGCAGTATTCCAGCCTGCCGCAGGCCTTCCTGGATTCGTGCGAGATTGAACATGGTCAGTCTCCTACATGGAGGGGACTGACCGCCCCCACGGGGAGTGGTGTCCCCGTGGTGGGTGAAAGCGTGCTCGCCCAGCAGATCGCTGGGTGAGCACGGACGGAGCGACAAGGGTTATGCCGCGACGGACTGATGTGGCTGCATCGAGTCCCGCAAGGCTGCCAGCGCACGCCCGAGGTGCATTCCGACGGCTTCAAATGCGGCGTACACCACAGACTGACCCAGGATTTCATGCGCGCGCGTGGCGGAGAGCCCTTCGATCAGGGGCTCGGGAACCGCTTTTACGCGGGCATGCTCCTTCGGCGTCAGCAACCGCGTGAGTGCCGGGTCGCTCGGATGTCGAATGAACGGCTCGGTGGACCGCGCCTTGGCGTACCCGCGCCCGATGGTCCCAAGGCTTTCCTCGGATCCATCGAGGAGCTGCCGCCGAAAGCCTTTACCGGCGGCCTTGTCGCGGACCTCCTTCTCGGCCAGGTAGCTGTAGGCCTTCCAGGCAGGATCGTCAGGGTCGATGTCCTCCAGGATGTCCCGGATACACGACTCACGATCCCGAACGGCACGCAGCCCGTCGAACGCGAAGGGCACCTCCGGGTTGGTTGCAATCATGCAGAACCGATTGCGCCGCTCCATCGAGCCCAGCTCAAATCCGTCGAGAACCGTCTCGTGCAGCTCGTAATCGAGGCTGCTCAAGATGGACCGGATCACCGTCATGCTGGTCGTGGTGCCGTACTGAGGCACGTTCTCCAGCAGGATCACACTCGGCCGCAAGGTCTGAATCGCCGCGAGGAACGCGACGAACAACGGACCAGCGGTTTCGTGCTCCTCGGCTTTCGCCAAGCGGTTTTTCGCTCGACCCGAGAGGGAGGCCCCTGTGCAGGGAAGCCCCGCCGCGAGGATGTCGATGGCCGGTAGCTTGCGCCATTCAACGTCCTGCATTGGGGCCTCGATGGCAATGGAATCCGACTTCCAGATCGGATTGTTCGCCAGCGATGCCTCCAGGTAGTCACCGTCCGACTCGTTGGCAAAGGCCAGCTCGACGGGGACACCGGCGGCGGCCAGGCCTCGATGGAGCGCGTGGTCCAGAATGCCGCCACCATGGGCCAGAGACGCCATGCGTAGCGGCTCGCCTTGATTCAGGCGTTGTAGAAGCCGTTTCGAGCGTTCAGCCGTTGCTCGATCGTGATGGTGGACCCGGATCTCGATCGAGCCAGGACGGATAACGACGCGGACCCGTTTCGCTTCGCCAAAAGCGGTCACCAGTGTTTCGCCCGACACGTCGATAACGGGCAATTCCTGGTCGCCGCGTTTGCGACGGGACACCCTCCGATCACCCGTTGGGGTGAATCGAAGGGTGAGGCCGTCATGCGAGCCCTTCACGTTATCGAGACTTGTAAGCTCGAAATGCTGGCCGGGACTGATTCCGGCCCGGGCCAGACGGCGGCCTTCCAGCCATAGCCGCTTGGTCCCCTTGCGTTCGCCCAGGGTCGTGTAAATCACTGTCGTTGCCATGGGTCTATCTCCTGCATGGAGGGGACAGACCGCCCCCACGGGGGACGGTGTCCCCGTGGTGGGTGAAGTGAATGGATCGACCGG
>NZ_KB898121.1:0-1575 GCF_000377425.1 Thioalkalivibrio sp. ALE28
GAGCCGGCGCACCCCTGCCCGATCCGGGGGTGCTTTCAGGGGCCTGATACGATCAGGCGGGCGTTCTAGGGATGGGCCCGCTGTGTCCAGGCACCCGTATTCAGAGCCTCCGTGGTTGCCTCCTCCGTGGCGAAATACTCCAGGGATTCGCGCGACAACGGAGGCCCGTCCAGGGGGTCCGCCGTACCGACATACCAACCCTTGGCGGATGCCATGGGCTGGAGTTCGACATGGTGGCCGAAGTATTCAAAAGCGATCTTCCCGTACATCCTCGCCTCCTGTTATCCGTACCGGATCCGGTGGAACACCTGGAGTTCTTCCTCCACGGAAAACCCCTTGAGGTGGTAACTCCGGATCTCCTGATCCCCGGTCTCGAAATCGATCTCGGGTTCAGTGGAGAACCACAGGTCGATGCCGGTTGGGGGATCACTGGAGGGGTGAACAGCTCCCTTGCGATTGAGGAACGCCACGGCCGCTTCGACCGCCGACCGGTCCTCGGGATCTTCGGGGTCCATTCGGACGCCCTCGGAATCGATCCATCCCCGCTGGGAGGGTTCGCCAAGTTCCAGATCGACGGGCTTCCATCGCTCGAACGTGATCTTGATACGCGCAGTCATGGTCTGTCTCCGAATGGAGGGGACAGACCGCCCCCACGGGGGACGGTGTCCCCGTGGTGGGTGAAGTGAATGGATCGACCGGCGAAGCCGGCGCACCCCTGCCCGATCCGGGGGTGCTTTCAGGGGCCTGATACGCTCAGGCGGGCGGTAAAGCCGTCATTCCCGAGGGTCGCGTGCGGCCCTGGGGAATGACGCCACCCCTTGCCAATAGCCGGGGTGGCGGTTGTTCAACCTCTCTCATGGGACCCGCCACAGGCAAATGCCTGGGCGGGCGTGGTCTTCCTGCATCCTCACCATTCCTCCGGCTCTGGAATCGTCCAGTCTCGCGTGAGCACGGCTCCGAATTTCCCGCCGGTTTGCATGATGTGGTGGATGCTGTCTTGAGCGCGGTCGATGTTGAAACGTCCGAAATAGTGCTTGATCTCGCGCCCCTCGCCGCCGAGCGTGTCGATGCACTGCACGAACGCGAAAGTGCCCTGCATCGAGGAGACCACTTCGATCTTGCAGTCCGGATCTGACACTCGAAAAACCATCGTTCCGGACTGGATCACATCGTCATGGTTAAGCATTGCGAGCCCCCGGAAAGCGAGCGGCCCCTCGCCGGTTGCGCCAGACATCGCGCGCCGCGCGTGCTGCGGCGGCGCGCGTTTCTTCGTTGGGCTGATGTGGCAACAACCGAGCGTTCTCCCGGTTGAAAACCAAGGACCCGTCCTCGCCCTTGACCCACGACTCAGGATCGACAAGCCAGTAGTCACAGTCGAAATCGTTGTGCCCGTAGACGCAGAGTTCCGCGATCACGATCGTTCCATCGTCTTGGTGTATCTCCAATGTACTCAATGCCATTGGTTTGCTCCTATCGTTCAGGGTGAAGTGAATGGATCGACCGGCGAGCCGGCGCACCCCTGCCCGATCCGGGGGTGCTTTCAGGGGCCTGATACGCTCAGGCGGGCGGTAAAGC